>NZ_JBEYFC010000066.1:0-27409 GCF_040634175.1 Streptomyces sp. NPDC007162 | reverse complement strand
CGCCTGCGGACGGCGTAGAGAGCCTCAACCTCCTTACGTACACGTCGTGTTGCTGATGTGACGCATGCGACGAGAGCTGTTTGTTACCGGCGGTAGCACCAGGCCCGTGCCCGAGACCAGAATGTGAGCCCTGCTCAACTTTCCGGCTTCACCCCTCTCGCTCCGTACGGAGGACGCACGTGGCACGTGAAAGACAGCTCTCCCGCCGCTCCCTTCTCGGCGGTGCCGCCGCCGGGGCCGTCGGCCTCACCGCGGTCTCCGCGGGCCCGGCCGCCGCGGCGGCCTCCCGGACCGCCGACGTCGCGATCGTCGGCGGCGGCATCGCCGGACTCACCGCGGCCCGCGACCTGGTGGCCGGCGGCCGGACGGTCGCCGTCCTGGAGGCCCGGGACCGGGTCGGCGGCCGGGTGGTGAACCTGAAGCTGGCCAACGGGGGTTACACCGAGGGCGGCGGCGAGTTCATCGGCCCCACCCAGGACCGCATCAAGGCCCTCGCGGACTCCCTGGGGGTGGCGACCTTCGCCACCTACAACACGGGCAACAACCTCCTCTACAAGGACGGCAAGCGCACCCCGTACGACACCAGCGGACTGCTCGGTTCGGTCCCGCCGGTGGACGCGGCCGGGCTCGCCAACGCGGCGATCGTGCAGTCCGAACTGGACAGCATGGCCGCGCAGGTGCCGGTGGACGCCCCCTGGACCGCGCCCAAGGCCGCCGAGTGGGACAAGCAGACCTTCGAGAGCTGGCTGAACGCGAACGCGGTCATCCCCTCGGCCAAGTTCCTCCTGGACCTGGCCTGCACGTCGATCTTCTCGGCCCAGCCCCGCGAACTCTCCCTCCTCTACGTCCTGTACTACATCGCCGCCGCCGGCAACGAGTCCACGGCCGGCACCCTGGAGCGCCTCACCGACACCGCGGCGGGCGCCCAGGAGTCGCGTTTCGTCGGCGGTTCCCAGCAGGTCCCGATCAAGCTGGCGGCGACCCTCGGCGACCGGGTGGTGCTGAGCGCCCCGGTCCGCTCGATCGCCAGGTCGGGCGGCTCGTACGTGGTCACGGCGGACGGCATCACGGTCACCGCGACCCGCGTCGTCGTCGCCCTGCCGCCCCCGCTGGCCGCCCGCATCACCTACGACCCGCTGCTGCCGGCCGCCCGCGACCAGCTCACCCAGCGGATGCCGATGGGCTCGATCGGCAAGGCCATCGCCGTGTACGACACCCCCTTCTGGCGGGCGGACGGCCTCAACGGGCAGGCCGTCAGCGACTCCGGCGTGGTCCGCTCGACCTTCGACAACTCCCCGCCGGACGGCTCCTACGGGGCGCTGATGGGCTTCATCGAGGCCGACGAGATGCGGGCGTACGACGCGGCGGGCGAGGCCGAGATCAAGGCCGCCGTCCTGGCGGACTACGCCAACTACTTCGGCGACAAGGCCAAAAACCCCACCTCCTTCGTGCTCCAGCGCTGGGACAATGAGGGCTTCTCACGGGGCGGCCCGGTGGCCTACGCACCGCCCGGGGTGCTGACCGAGTACGGGGCCGCGCTGCGCAAACCGGTGGACGGGATCCACTGGGCCGGAACGGAGACCTCCACGTTCTGGACGGGCTTCATGGACGGAGCGGTGCGGTCGGGCGAGCGGGCGGCGAAAGAGGTACTGGCCGCCCTCGGGTGACCGGGAGAGCGTTTTCGGCCTCAACTTCGCGTGCAGACCAGTTCCTGACGCAGTGTCAGTTCAGTTAATCTGACACTGCGTCAGTTTTTCGTGCTGTCACAAAGAATCGTGCTGTCACACAGAGGCGGGCGGACCGATGCTTGGATCAACCCACGGCACCCTCACCACCGACTCCCGCCGGGCCCGGGCCATCGCCTGCGGTGAGCAGCGTCCCGGGCCCGCCGTCCACGGCCGGACCTCCGACGAGGACGACCTGGACGTCAGCGGCCGGCCGCTGTACGCGGACGTACCGGATCTCGACCGGTTCTTCCGGCCCGAGTCCGTCGCCGTGATCGGCGCCTCGGACACCGAGGGCCGGCCCAACACCGGTATCACCCGGCAGCTCCTCGACTGGGCCGGGCGGGTCGGGGCCCGGGTGCACCCGGTGCACCCCACCCGGCCGTCGGTCTTCGGCATCGACTGCGTCCGTGCCGTCGCCGACCTGCCCGAGCAGGTCGATCTCGCCGTCCTGCTGGTCGCCGACCCGCTCCCGGTGATCGAGGAGCTGGCCGAGGCCAAGGTCAGGTTCGCGGTCGCCTTCGCCTCCGGGTTCGCGGAGACCGGCGCGGAGGGCGCGGCCGCCCAGACCCGCCTCGCGGCCGCCGTACGACGCTCCGGGCTGCGCCTGCTCGGCCCGAACACCAACCTCAACGCCTTCGAGCGGTTCCGCGACGACCTGGCGGGCCCCGCGATCGCCCTCATCACCCAGTCCGGCCACCAGGGCCGCCCGGTCTTCGCCGCGCAGGAGCTGGGCATCCGGCTCTCGCACTGGGCGCCCACCGGCAACGAGGCCGACCTGGAGACCGCCGACTTCATCTCCTACTTCGCCGAGCGTCCCGAGGTCGGCGCCATCGCCTGCTACGTGGAGGGCCTCAAGGACGGACGCGCCTTCCTGCTGGCCGCCGACCGCGCGGCCCGCCGCCGGGTGCCGGTGGTCGCGGTGAAGGTCGGCCGCACCGAGGCCGGCGCCCGCACCGCCGCCTCCCACACCGGCAAGCTGACCGGCGCGGACGACGTGGTCGACGCGGCGCTGCGGCAGTACGGGGTGATCCGCGTCGACGGCCTCGACGAACTCCAGGACACCGCCGCCCTGCTGGCCCGGGCGCGGGCGCCGCGCGCCGACGGGGTGGTCGTCTACTCGATCTCGGGCGGCACCGGCGCGCACGTCGCCGACCTGGCCGCCGGGCTGGGGCTGAGGCTGCCGGTGCTGTCCGAGGCCCGGCAGGCCGAACTGCACCAGTGGATACCGGAGTACCTGAGCGTGGCCAACCCGGTGGACAACGGCGGCCACCCGGTGGGCGACTGGCGCGGCCGTAAGATCATCGACTCGATCCTCGCCGACCCGGAGGTCGGGGTGCTGATCTGCCCGATCACCGGCCCCTTCCCGCCGCTCAGCGACAAGCTGGTGCAGGACCTGGTGGACGCGGCGGAGGCGACCGACAAGCTGGTCTGCGTGGTCTGGGGCTCGCCGGTCGGCACCGAGGCCGCCTACCGCGACGTCCTCCTCGGCTCCTCCCGGGTGGCCACCTTCCGCACGGCCGGCAACTGCCTGACCGCCGTCCGCGCCCACCTCGACCACCACCGCTTCGTGAGCGACTACCGCTCCCCCTTCGACGAGGCCCCGCGCACCCTCTCGCCCTCCTACCGCAAGGCGCTCGCGCTGATGCGGCCGGGACAGCAGCTGAGCGAGCACGCGGCGAAGCAGCTGCTGCGCGCGTACGGCATCCGGGTGCCGCGCGAGCAGCTCGTGACCAGCGCGGCGGCGGCCGTGCGCGCGGCCGGACTGGTCGGCTACCCGGTGGTGATGAAGGCGTCCGGCGGGCAGATCGCCCACAAGACCGAGCTGGGCCTGGTGAAGATCGGGCTGACCTCGGCGAGCCAGGTCCGGGACGCCTACCGGGAGCTGACCGACATCGCCCGCTACGAGGGGGTCGCGCTCGACGGGGTGCTGGTCTGCCAGATGGTGGAGCGCGGGGTGGAGATGGTCGTGGGGGTCACGCACGACGACCTCTTCGGGCCGACCGTGACGGTGGGGCTCGGCGGGGTGCTGGTGGAGGTGCTGCACGACGCGGCCGTACGGGTCCCGCCGTTCGGCGAGGAACAGGCCCGGTCCATGCTGGCCGAACTGCGCGGGCGGCCCCTGCTGGACGGGGTCAGGGGGCGGCCGCCGGCCGACCTCGACGCGCTCGTCGAGGTGATCCTGCGCGTCCAGCGCATGGCCCTGGAACTGGGCGACCGGCTCGCCGAACTCGACATCAACCCGCTGATGGTGCTGGAGCAGGGCCAGGGCGCGGTGGCGCTGGACGCGCTGGCGGTGTGCCGCTGATGGACACGGTCCGGTATGTGACGGCGGAGCGGGTCGCGTACGTCACCCTCAACCGTCCCGAGGCCCTCAACGCCGTGACCCCCGCCGAGCGGGAGGAGGTCATCCGGCTGCTGTCGGACGCCTCCGCCGATCCGGAGCTGGGGGCGGTGGTGCTCTCCGGCACCGGCCGGGGCTTCTGCGCGGGTGCGGATCTGCGCGGTTCGGGGTCCGCCGCGCCGCTCCCCGGTGACGTGGCCCGCACCATCCGGCTCGGCGCCCAGCGCCTGATCGCCGCCGTCCTCGACTGCGAGAAACCGGTGATCGCGGCCGTCAACGGCACCGCCGCCGGCCTCGGCGCCCACCTCGCGCTCGCCTGCGACCTGGTCCTGGCCGCCGAGTCGGCCCGTTTCATCGAGGTGTTCGTCCGCCGCGCCCTGGTCCCCGACGGCGGCGGCGCCTACCTCCTCCCCCGGCTGGTCGGCCCGCACCGCGCCAAGGAGCTGATGTTCTTCGGCGACGCGCTCCGCGCGCCGGAGGCCGAGCGTCTCGGCCTGGTCAACCGGGTCGTACCGGACGAGGAGCTGGCGAAGACGGCCCGGGAGTGGGCGGTACGCCTGGCCACCGGCCCCACCCGCACCCTGGCCCTCACGAAACAGCTGCTCAACGCGTCCCTGGACAGCGACCGCAACTCGGCCTTCACCGCCGAGGCCGCCGCCCAGGAACTCAACATGGCAACCCACGACGCCCAGGAGGGCCTACGCGCCTTCACGGAGCGCAGAAGCCCCGAGTTCCGGGGCCGGTGACGGTGACAGGACGGCCGCATCCCTTCCCATCTGACGATCCGTCACCTTCAATGGAAGGGTGATGGGACACGCTGGGGCGGCCGCGGCTGCCGTTCGTTATCTCAGGTCGGTTCCCGGGCCGGGGCCCGTGGAGGCGTTGCCGCGCCCGGAGTTGCGGTGTGTGCGGCCGGACGAGCGGGCGCCGGTCGACCCGGTGGAGTTCCGGCGGGTGCTCGGGAACTTCGCGACCGGGGTGACCGTCGTCACCGCGCCGGCCGCCGAAGGCGAACCCTCCCCCGCCGGATTCGCCTGCCAGTCCTTCTCCTCCCTCTCCCTCGACCCGCCCCTGGTGTGCTTCATGGTCGCCCGCACGTCGGCCACCTGGCCGCGCATCGCCCGCGCGGGCGTCTTCTGCGTCAACGTGCTCGGGGCGGGCCAGGGCGAGCTGTGCCGCGCCTTCGCGAGGAGCGGCACGGACAAGTTCGCGGGCGTGGCGTACGACGCGGCCCCCGCCTCGGGCGCACCCCGCCTCGCCGGCGCCGCGGCGTGGATCGACTGCGCGATCCACGCCGTCCACACCGGCGGCGACCACCTGATCGTGGTCGGCCGCGTGCGGGCCCTGGGCCCGGGCGACGGAAGCACCCCGGACCAGGCACCGCTGCTGTTCCACCGGGGGCGGTTCGGCAGGCTGGAGCCGGAGGCCTAGACGGCGAGAGCGGGCGTGGACGGCACCGGTCGGCGGCGGATCACCAGGGCCATCAGGGCCGCCGCCGCGCACAGGGCGCCGGAGGCGTACCAGACCATGTCGTAGGTGCCGAAGGCGTCGCGGGCGACGCCGCCGAGGTAGGCGACGAGGGCCGCGCCGACCTGGTGGGAGGCGAGGACCCAGCCGAAGACGATGGCGCTGTCCTCGCCGTACTGCTCGCGGCACAGGGCGAGGGTGGGCGGGACGGTGGCGACCCAGTCCAGGCCGTAGAAGACGATGAAGAAGATCATCGTCGGGTGGATCGACGGGCCGAGCAGCATCGGCAGGAAGAGCAGCGAGAGGCCGCGCAGGGCGTAGTAGACGGCGAGCAGGCGGCGGGGTTCGAAGCGGTCGGTGAACCAGCCGGAGGCGATGGTGCCGACGACGTCGAACACGCCGATGACCGCGAGCAGCGAGGCCGCCGCGGTGATCGGCAGGCCGTGGTCGTGGGCGGCGGGCACGAAGTGGGTCTGGATCAGGCCGTTGGTGGAGGCGCCGCAGATCGCGAAGGTGCCGGCGAGCAGCCAGAAGGGCCCGGTGCGCACGGCGGAGCGGAGCACTCCGACGGTCCGGCGGGCGGCGCCGGTGACCGGCGGCGGCTTGGGTACGAACTCGTCCGCGCCGTACGGCTTGAGGCCCACGTCGGCCGGGTGGTCGCGCAGCAGCAGCCAGACGAAGGGCACGACCGCGAGGGCGGCGAGGGCGACGGTGACGGCGGCCGGGCGCCAGTCGTACGTCTCGACGATCCAGGACAGCAGCGGCAGGAAGATCAGCTGGCCCGAGGCGGAGGCGGCGGTGAGGATGCCGGTGACCAGGCCGCGCCGGGTGGTGAACCAGCGGTTGGTGACGGTGGCCGCGAACGCGAGGGCCATCGACCCGGAGCCGAGCCCGACCAGCAGGCCCCAGCAGAGCAGCAGCTGCCAAGCCGCCGTCATCCACACGGTCAGGCCCGAGCCGAGCGCGATGACGGTCAGGGCGACGGCGACCACACGCCGTATGCCGAAACGGTCCATCAGGGCGGCGGCGAACGGCGCGGTGAGCCCGTACAGCGCGAGGTTGACGGAGACGGCCGCCCCGATCGTGCCGCGCGACCAGCCGAACTTGTGGTAAATCTTTGGGGTACGTGAGTCCGCGTGCATGAACAAGGGGGGCAGACAGATGGACGTCACCATCTACGTACGACTGAGCCTCGATCAGCATGGCGACGAGTTGGGCGTTCAGCGCCAGGAGGACGAGTGCCGGGCGTTCGCCGCAGCCCGTGGCTGGACCGTACGAGAGGTGATCTCGGACAACGACATCAGCGCCACCTCGGGCAAGGTGCGGCCAGGGTTCGAACGGCTGTTGGCGTCCAAGCCGGACGCGATTCTCTGTTGGCACACTGACCGGCTCGTGCGCAGGACGGAAGACCTGCTGCGAGTGATCGCACTCGGGGTCAACGTCCACGCCATCCACGCCGGACACCTCGACCTGTCGACTCCGGCCGGTCGGGCCACGGCCAAGACGGTCACGGCTTGGGCGGAGTACGAGGGTGAGCAGAAGGCGCTACGGCAGAAGGCGTCGAACCTCCAGGCTGCGAAGAACGGCAAGCCACACAAGGCGGGCTTGCGAACGTTCGGATACGAAGACGACTACGTGACCGTGGTCGATGCCGAGGCGGAGGCGATCCGCAAGGGTGCCGAGATGGTTCTCCAAGGCGAGACCCTGGCGGCTGTCGCTCGCTTCTGGACCGGCCTCGGTCTGCTCGCTCCCCGCTCGTCGTCCGGCAAGGCGAAGGGTGAGGCAGATGGCGAGGCGAAGGGGTGGGGCGTGGGCGGTGTGAAGAAGGTGCTCATCTCCCCTCGGTACATCGCTCAGGTCACCTACCGGGGCGAGGTGATGGGCGCGGGCAAGTGGCCCGCGGTTCTTGATGATGCGACGCACTACGCCCTCGTGTCGGCACTGACGAACCCCAAGCGCTTCACGGGCGGTGCGCGTACGGGCTCGGCCCCTCAGACCCTGCTTGCCGGACTGGCCACGTGTGAGCGTTGCGGGGATACCGTGCGAGGCGGCATGTACCGAGGGACCCCGGTCTACCGCTGCGGACAGAAGCACGTACGCGTGCCCCGGGAACTGGCCGACAAGCGAGCGGGTAACGCCGTCCTGGCGCGGATCGTCTTCCCCGACTTCCTTCCCTGGGTCCTCGCTTCTCGGCAGGAGCAGGGAGACGACTCAGCCCACCTTCATCAGGAAGCGCAGACCCTGCGGGAACGGCTCGACGGGTTGGCTGTGTCCTACGCCTCCGGGTCCATCACCCTGTCCCAGATGACGGCCGGTACCGAGGCGATCCGGTCCAGGCTCGACGAGATCGACGAGAGGCTGTCCGGTATCACTGGCCTGCCCCCGATCGACCCCGTGTCGGGCATCGCTGGCCTGATTCAGGACTGGCCGAACACCCCACTCCCCGTCCGTCGAGCGTGGGTCAAATTCGTCACCACGATCACGATGCACCCGAACGGCTTCAAGAAGGCGGCGAAGATGACCGTGGACGACTACATGACCGTGGAGTGGAACCACACCGCCGACGACGAACAAGACGCGTAGCCTGCCTCACTCTCGTCTCCGCAGGCCCCCCTTGGACCACACCACCAGGAGGAACCAGTGTCATACCCGCAACTGCTCACCCCCGAGGAGAAACTCGCCGACGCGAAGAAGCTGTTGAGCCTCCCGCGTATCGTCGTGCTCTGCGGCTCCACCCGCTTCATGACCGAGATGACCGAGGCCGATCTGCGGGAGACCAAAGCCGGAAAGATCGTCGTCAAACCGGGCTTCGACATGAAGGCGCCGCACGGGCTTTGGTCCGATCCCGCCGAGGCCGAGGCGCTGAAGGTCCGGCTCGGCGAGCTGCACCGGGCGAAGATCCGGCTCGCCGACGAGGTGCTCGTAGTCGGCGACCACATCGGAGACAGCACCCGAGCCGAAATCGCCTACGCCCGGTCGCTGGGCAAGCCCCTGCGGTTCACGCACCCCGAAGTCGACCCTGACGCCTGACCGCCCGCTGCCACCTCGACAACCAGGGCCGGCAGCCCGCCGCCCGACCGTCTCGCGGCGGCTTCGACCGACGCCCACTTCAAACCCTCCGCAGGCATCCCTTGGAATTGATCATCCAGAGGCCGGGGCTTCGTCATGCCGGATCAGAAAGGGGGCGGCTCTTGCCCCGCTTCTTGGAGCCGGTCGGTCAAGCGGTCGTAGTCGAAGTCCACCGGCAAGGGAGCTGCGTACGCGTCGCCGAACCAGCGTCGACACTGGTCCTCTTGCTTGACCTTGCCAAGATCCACAAAGGACAAGGTGGGGGCCGGAGGCCCCCCAAGAGACCCAGCCCCTTCGTCTTCCTGCTGAGGGCCGCTCACGCGGCCCACCTTCGTCGGCTGCTTGCGCTCTTCGTCTTCGCCCTGTCGGCCCCCTACGGGGAGCCGCTCTTCGCCTTCCGGCTTACTCTTCGCCGCTGGCTCCTCGCTCTTACCGCCGTCGTTCTTGAAGGTATGTAGGTTGTATCAGCCATACCCCCCTGCCTCGGCAAGGTGAGCCGGTAGATCACTGGACCATCCGGCACCTTGCCTGTCTTCGTGAGCCAGCCAGCCTTACGGAGCCTGCCTACGATCTTGTTGACCGTCTGCTCTGGAGCCTTCCCGCCGTAGCCGAGTTGCCTGGCGATCGTGCCGTTCGACGGGCACACGTTCCCGCCCGTCTCGTAGTCCGGGTACAGCGCCATGGCGACGCCGACCAACTTCTCTGCGGGCTTCAAGTTCGAGCGCACCAGCGCACGACGCCATACGTGTTCCTGTATCGCGGGCTTCCCTTCTCCGAAGACTCACAAGGACCTCAAAATCTACAGGTCTCCAGAGACGAAAGCGCAGGTCATCGCGCGTGAGGCGCCTCTCAGACGGACCCCAGAACCGTGGCAGGATTTGAGCCGCCAAGACACGGCGGTCGAGCAAGGCCCTTCAGGGGGTCATGCCCCACCCCTTCGCCCTCGCCCTGCACGCCCGGCCGTGCGAGCCGCCACCCACCATGAACATGCGATCAACGTTGCAGTCCCCTGAACTGCACTGTAAGTTTTTCCATGGAAATACTTACGTGATCACTGAAGGGGAGTCGTGAAGCTCGTTGCCTACATCCGCGTATCCGGGGCCGGACAGGTCTCGGACGGCTTCGGCCTGGACGTGCAGGAGAAGGCCGTCAAGGTGTGGGCCAAGACCCACGGTCACCGCATCGTTCACGTATCACGCGACGAGGGCGTGTCTGGTGCGACCGAAGCGCTTGACCGTCAGGGCCTGTCGGAAGCTCTGCTGCTCATCAGGGAGGGCGCGGCAGAGGGGTTGCTGATACCTCGGCTCGACCGGTTGGCCCGTGCGCTCACGGGGCAGGAAGCCACTCTTGCCGTGGTCTGGCGTGACGGAGGGAAGGTCTTCACCGCCGATGGTGGGGAGGTCCACCAGGACGACCCTGACGACCCGATGCGCACGGCCATGCGGCAGGTCATCGGCGTGTTCGCCGAACTCGATCGGCGCATGGTGGTCAAGCGTCTCCGGGACGGGCGTGCGGCCAAGGCGGCATCCGGACGGAAGGCTGTCGGTGCGTACGCCTACGGCTTCCACGGGGACGGAGAGGGGCGAGAGCGCGACGCTGCACCCAACCCCACGGAGCAGGCGGCACAGGCCCGCATACTCGAACTGAGGGCGGAGGGGATGAGCTACCGGGCCATCGGCATGCAGCTCGACACTGAGGGCCTGCCCCCGCGCAGAGCCGCGAAGTGGAGCGCCATGACGGTTCGCTCCGTCTGCCAGAAGGCCGGGGTGACCTGAGACAGGCGCACAGCCTCGCGGTCAGGTCGCCAAGGCACGGACAAGCATCGTGCCCACAGCCTTGCCCTCTGGCGGGTCGATCAGAGACACGCGCACGTCAGAGAAGCCGTGCCCCGTCAGGATGCGCCCCCACTCATCCGGGGTGCGATCGTGCCGCAGTCCGGCTTTGCCGGGCTTCGGCCCCTGGCTGCCCGGAGGCAAATGCGAGAAGGCCAGGATGCCGCCCGGCGCCATGCGCGAGCGGATCAGCGGGAGCAGGGTGTCCGGATCGACGAACCACACGGCACCGAAGATCGAGACCACGACATCGAACGTCTCGTCTGTCTCGCTCAGGAATGTCGTCGCCTCCGCCGTCCGGAACTCAAGGCCCGGCAAGTGGCCCCAGCACTCCCGCGCGACCGTCTCGCGGGCGGGGGCGATGTCCACACCTCGACCCGTCGCGCCAAGCGTCACGAGGTGCGCGAGGTTGCTACCGCTCCCCGACCCGAGTTCCAGCACCCGGCGTCCGGCCACGGGGCCCAGAACGCTCTCGTTCGGCCCGTGATCGGCGTACTGAGTCCAGTTCAGCCAGGTCGTATCACCCTTGGCGTTCACGGTCCTGCGTGGCTTGCTCCCGACCGCGTACCTGTCCCAGGACTCAGCCAATGACATGCAGTGATCCTTTCCAGCATGAGGGGCCCACCCCCAACGTACGGGGACAGGCCCCAACTCACATGCTGCTCACTACTACTTGGGCGAGTCGTGGCACCCTGCGTGGCACTGGTTGCAGTCGGCCGCGTCCTCCATGCCCCACAGGTCGGAGTCGATCTCGAACCCGGCCGCCTTGATGGCCTTGATCGTCTGCTCCAGGACGAGCGGGCCGCCGGTCTTGAGGTCGTGGCCGTCCAGCGTCGCCTTGTCGTCGCTGACGCACTGGACACCGGCCGCCGCCCCCGGAAGCTCCGGTACGTGGTGGATGTACCGGCCGAAGTGCCGGCTGGTGAAGTGGTGGTACGGGATCGAGTCGAGCATGAACGAGTGCCATGCCTCGTCCACCTGCTTGGACGGGCCCATGAGAAGGTCCGGGTTCTCGCCGCACGTGACCAGGTAGGCGATGGCCTGTCCGAACTTGGCATCGGCCAGTTCGCGCGTGTTTTCCGGGTTGCGGAGCAGGAGGGCCACCTCCCGCTCCCACACCTCCGGGGTGACGTACGCCTTCGGGTCGCGGGTCACTACTGCCGTGCTCATGCTGGCTTGCCTCCACGCAATTGGGGGTCCGTGGTGCTCCGGTCATGTCGCCCACCCCCGCACTTGGGGCACAGGCACGGCGGCATCAGGCCAGTAGCGAGGGGTTCCCCGCCCTCACCCTCGTACAGGGTTCGTGGCTTGGTCTGGGTGCCGTCGGCTCTCACCGTGTAAGCGCTGATGCGGATGGACATGACGACCATGTTCCGGATCGATCACGACCATTGCGGCGACGTTCAAGGCGCCCCTCGGGCGTCACGTCGGCGTCACCCCGAGGGCGTCAAACCGGTGTCATTGGAGGCGTGACGTGGCTACCCTCGGATCATGACGACTCCGGCCGAGCGGGAGCGAATCCCCAACGACGTGCTGACTTCTGTGCGCAAGTCGATGAACCTCAGCCAAGACGAGTTCGCCCGGGGCTTACGCGGCGCAGGCGAGGAGTTGGGGGAGCCGAACGACGCCTCCAAGCGGCTCGTGCAACGCTGGGAGTCCGGGGAGACCAGGACATGCCGCCCGTTGTATGCGCGGGCACTGAAGCGGTTCACCGGCCGTTCCCCTGAGTCGCTGGGGTTCGCGATCCCGATGGCACGCGTCCACTCAGACGGGGCAGGAGGCCACGACATGGAGGCTGAGGAAGTCGGCACGGCCGACGCTGTCACAGGCCCGGAGACGGAGCCGCAGAGCGAATACGCGGGCATCTGGCTGTCCCGGTACGAGTTCTACTCGTCCAGCCGCGACGAGACGTTCGACTGCAAGCACCACGTCGTGATCGTCCAGCACGGCAACCGGCTGACAGCCCAGAGCCTGCCCGGAGCATCGACCAACCCGGACAGTCCATTGTCTCTGGATCTCACCGTTGACAGGAACGTCGTCACCGGTACGTGGACCGAGCAGACGGCGGCTGACGGCTACTACCAGGGCGCCTGGTACCACGGTGCGATTCAGCTGCTCATCGAGCCGACGGGCCGACGCATGGCGGGCAAATGGGTCGGGTTCGGCAAAGACTTCGACGTGAACACGGGCCCGTGGGAACTGCGCCTACTCGACCGATCGACAGGCCGCGCGAGCATCGAGCGGTACTCGAACACACCGGAGTGAGGGATCGGGGCGCTCCCCTGTGGGACCGCCCCGTACGGGCGCCTCCCCTGGATTTGCCTCGACCTGTTGGGAACTGGCAGGGACGCAAGACTCGCTTTCATGTTCCCCAAAGCCTCACCACGCGAACTCCGTGTGCAGCGGGTCGATGAGCAGGCCGGGCAGGGAGCGGAAGGCGGCGGCGCCGATGATCGTGACGAAGGTGACGGCGGCGACGAACCAGGCGCGGTGGACGCGCGGGGCGCGGGCCGGCTTCGGGTCCTGGCGGGCTGCTGCGGGTTCGGTTGTCTGGGTCACGCCATAAAGCTTCGGCCGACGGGTTGATTCCATCGAGTGGCCCGAAAGACAGCATTCGCTAGGATCGGGCCATGGACAGTGAGCCCGGTGATCCCGGTTTCCGCCCGCACCGTGTGGTCGTCCTCGCCCTGGACGGTCTGCTCCCCTTCGAGCTGGGCATCCCGCACCGCATCTTCGGCCGCCCCAAGGACCGCCGGGGCCGTCACCTGTACGAGGTGGTGACCTGCTCGGTGCGGCCGCCGGGACCGGTCGAGACCGACGCCGACTTCGCGATCCACGTGGTGCACGGACCCGAGGCGCTGGCCACCGCCGACACGGTGATCGTCCCGGCCTCGTACGAGCTGGGTCCGGTCTTCGAGGAGGGCGTCCTCACCCCCGAACTGGCCGCCGCCCTGGCCCACATCCGCCCCGGCACCCGGCTCGCCTCCATCTGCACCGGCGTCTACGTGCTCGCCGCCGCCGGCTACCTGGACGGCCGCCCGGCGACCACGCACTGGGCGGAGGCGGACCATCTCCAGCGGCTGTTCCCGCGCATCGAGGTGGACGCGGAGGTCCTGTTCATCGACGACGGCGACGTGCTGACCTCCGCCGGGGTGGCCGCCGGCATCGACCTGTGCCTGCACATGGTCCGCCGCGACCACGGCACCGCCGTCGCCAACGACGTGGCCCGCCGCACCGTCGTACCCCCGCACCGGGACGGCGGCCAGGCCCAGTACATCCACCGTCCGGTCCCCGACCTCCAGGCGGCGACCACCACGGCCGCCCGCGCCTGGGCCCTGGGCCGCTTGCACGAACCGATCCAACTGCGCGACATGGCCGAGCAGGAAGCCATGTCGGTACGGACCTTCACCCGCCGTTTCCGCGAGGAGACCGGCGTCAGCCCCGGCCAGTGGCTCACCCAGCAGCGCGTCGAACGCGCCCGCCACCTCCTGGAGTCCACCGACCTCTCGGTCGACCAGGTGGCCAGGGACGCCGGTTTCGGCACCGCCCAGTCGATGCGCCAGCACCTGCAGACGGCGCTGGGCGTCACCCCGACCGCCTACCGCCGTACCTTCCGCACCCGGACCACCCGCACCGCCCAGCCCCTCAGAACGTGAGCACCCCGCGGGCCACCCGTCCCGCCTCCGCGTCCGCGCGGGCCTTCTCGAAGTCCTCCACCGGGTAGGTCGCGGTCACCAGTTCGTCCAGCATCAGGCGGCCCTGCCGGTACAGCTCGGCGTACAGGGCGATGTCGTGCTGGGGGCGGGAGGAGCCGTACCGGCAGCCCAGGATGGACTTGTCGAGGAACATGGAGGCGACGACGAAGGACGCCTCGGCGGTGGCGGCGGGCACGCCGAGGAGGACCGCCTGGCCGTGCCGGTCGAGGAGGTCGACGGCCTGCCGGACCAGTTCGACGCGGCCCACGCACTCGAAGGCGTGGTCGACGCCGTGGGGCAGCAGGTCCTTCACGCCGTCCGTGGAGGTCAGGAAGTCGGTCGCGCCGAACTGCCGGGCCACCTCCTCCTTGGCCGGGTTGGCGTCCACGGCGACGATCCGCAGCGCGCCCGCGATCCGCGCACCCTGGATGACGTTCAGCCCGATCCCGCCGGTGCCGATGACCAGCACGGTGTCGCCGCGGTCCACCCGGGCCCGGTTGAGCACCGCGCCCACACCGGTCAGCACCCCGCAGCCGATCAGCGCGGCGGACGTCAGCGGGATGTCCTTCGGGATGCGCACCGCCTGCACGGCCCTGACGAGGGTCCGTTCGGCGAAAGCGGAGTTGCAGGCGAACTGGTGGACGCCCCGGCCACCGCGCGTGAACGGCTGCTGGGGGCGCCCGATGGCCTTGCGGCACATGGTCGGCCGCCCACGGTCGCAGTCGGCGCAGGCCCCGCAGTTGGCGAGCGTGGAGAGCGCCACGTGGTCGCCCGGCGCCACATGGCCGACCCCCGCACCCACCGCCTCCACCACTCCGGCACCCTCATGGCCGAGCACCACGGGCACGGGGAAGGGGATGGTCCCGTCCACCACGGACAGATCGCTGTGGCAGAGCCCGGCCGCGGACACGGCCACCAGCACCTCCCCCGGCCCCGGCTCCCGGACGTCCAGGTCGTCGACCACCTGGACCTGCTTCCCGTCGAACACCACACCGCGCATCACGACTCGACCCCCTTCGGTTCTCTCGGCAGACCGAGCACGCGCTCGGCGATGATCGTGCGCTGGACCTGGTCCGAACCGCCGTAGATGGTGTCGGCCCGCGAGAAGAGGAACAGGTGCTGGGCGGCGTCCAGTTCGTACGGCGCGGCAGCCGACCAGTCGGCCGGGCCGACGCTCGCGGCCGCGCCCCGCACCAGCACGGCGAGCTCACCGAGCCGCTGGTGCCAGCCGGCCCACAGCAGCTTGGCCACGCTGGGAGCGCCCGGCTCGGCGGCCGAGCTCCCCAGCGTCCGCAGGGCGTTCCACCGCATCACCCGCAACTCGGCCCACTGCCGCACCAGCCGCGCGCGTACGACGGGATCGGCGGCGGCGCCGCTCGCCACGGCGTCCCGCACCACCCGGCCCAGTTCCTCGGCGAACCCGATCTGCTGGGCGAGCGTGGACACGCCCCGCTCGAAGCCGAGCAGGCTCATCGCCACGCGCCAGCCGTTGCCCTCGCCGCCGACGACATGGTCGGCGCGCGCGTGCGCGCCGTCGAAGAAGACCTCGTTGAAGTCGCTGGTGCCGGTCAGCTGCCGGATGGGCCGGACCTCGATGCGGCCGGGCTGGTCCATGGGCACGAGCAGGAAGCTCAGACCGTGGTGCCTGCGCGAACCGGGCTCGGTCCGCGCGAGCACGAAGCACCAGTCGGCCTCGTGGGCGAGGGAGGTCCAGATCTTCTGCCCGGAGACGCGGTAGCCGTCCGCCTCCCGTACGGCTGCGGTCCGCACGCCGGCCAGGTCCGACCCGGCGCCGGGTTCGCTGTACCCCTGGCACCACAGCTCCTCGCCGGCGGCGACGGGCGGCAGGAACCGTGCCTTCTGCTCCGCGGTGCCGTGTGCGAGGAGCGTCGGGGCGAGGAGGTTCTCCCCGATGTGCCCGGAGCGCGGCGGCGCGCCCGACCGGGCGTACTCCTCGGCCCAGGCGACCTGCTGCGTGAGCGTGGCGGTCCGGTTCCCGTACCCGCCCTCCGCCCAGCCGAGCCCGATCCACCCGTCGGCCCCGAGCGTCCGCTCCCACCTGCGCCGGTCCACACCGCCGTCGACGTGCGCACCGAGCCAGGCCCGGACCTCGCCACGAAAGACCTCATCCTCCGGCGCTGAGCCGAACTCCACGGTGCCCTCCAAAGATGGTTCGATTTGACCAGCCAAGGGGCGATGGGGGTCGCCCCGGCCGAGGGCTGGGGGAGGAACTGCGCGAGCGACCGCGACGGCGCCGCACTCGCCCGCACACCGCACCCCCCTGCCCCTCAGGCGTTCGGCCGCTCCCCGCCCCGCGCAGCGGCCTCCATCGCCGCCACCCGTGCCAGCATCGGCATCGGCTCCACCCCCACGCTCCCCGGCAGCACCTCGGCGATCCGTTCCGGCGTCCAGGAACCCCCCTCGGCATACGCGGCCCGCACCTCCGCGGGCTGGGCCCACACCGCGATCTTCGGCCCGGCGACCGTGTAGACCTGCCCGGTGATCCCCGCGTCCCGCGCGGCGTCCGAGAGCAGGTAGACGACGAAGGCGGCCACGTCCTCCGGCTCCCCGATCTCGGCGAGTTCCATCGGCACCCCCGCCGACATCCGCGTACGCGCCACCGGCGCCACCGCGTTCGCGGTCACGCCGTACTTGTGCAGGCCGAGCGCCGCGCTGCGCACCAGCGAGATGATCCCGCCCTTGGCCGCGCTGTAGTTGGCCTGCGAGACGGAGCCCTGGTGGTTGCCGCTGGTGAAGCCGATCAGGGTGCCGGCGCGCTGCCCCCGCATCACCGCCGACGCCGCCCGGAACACCGTGAACGTGCCCTTGAGATGGGTGGCGACCACCGGGTCCCACTCCTCCTCGGTCATGTTGAACAGCATCCGCTCGCGCAGGATCCCGGCCACGCACACGACCCCGTCGAGCCGCCCGTACGAGGCCAGCGCCACGTCCACGATCCGCTGTCCGCCCGCCATCGTGGAGATGTCGTCGGCCACGGCGACCGCCTCGCCGCCCGCCGCCTCGATCTCCTTGACGACGGCCTCGGCGACCTCGCTGGTGGGCGACGCGCCGTCGACCGACACGCCGTAGTCGTTGACGACGACCTGCGCCCCCTCGGCCGCCGCCGCCAGCGCCACGGCCCGTCCGATACCGCGCCCGGCACCCGTCACGGCGACGACCTTGCCTGCCAAGAAGTTCCCCATGCCCGGCCCCTTCCCGCGGTTTCTGACGGACCGTTAGATTTTATGGCGCGTCTGATGTGCGGACACAAGCCCCGGGGAGGAACCGGATGTCACTGCCGGCTGAGTTCCACGACATCGCCAAGCGCGTCAACAACTGGGGGCGCTGGGGCACCGACGACGAACTCGGCACGCTGAACCTGATCACCGACGAGGTGGTCCGGGAAGCGGCCGTGACCGTACGCACCGGCCGGCGGGTCCCGCTGGCCCTGCCGCTGCGGGAGGACGGCGTGCAGACCGGGATGATCCCCGGGCGGGTCAACCCCCTGCACGCGATGGTGCAGATCAACCAGGAGCTGTTCGGCCCGGGGACGGTCGCGTGCAGCGACGACGCCGTGACGATGGGGCTGCAGGCGGGCACCCACTGGGACGCGCTCACCCATGTCTCGCACTCGGGGCGGCTGTACAACGGCCGCCCTGCGGACACCGTGACCGCGCACGGCGGGGCCGCGTTCGCGGGGATCGACAAGGCGCGGCACATCGTCTCGCGCGGGGTGCTGCTGGACGTGGCACGCGCGCGTGGCGTCGAGCGGCTGGCGGGCGGCCACGCGGTCACCCCGGAGGATCTGGACGCCGCGCAGGAACTGGCCGGGACGACGGTGCGCGCCGGTGACATCGTGCTGGTGCGGACCGGCCAGGTGCAGGTGTACCTCGCCGGGGACAAGCACGGGTACGGCTACCCGTCGCCGGGCCTTTCGGTGCGGACCCCTCAGTGGTTCCACGCACGCGACGTGGCGGCCGTCGCCAACGACACCCTCACCTTCGAGATCTTCCCGCCCGAGATCGAGGACCTCTGGCTGCCCGTGCACGCCCTGGACCTGGTCGAGATGGGCATGCTCCAGGGCCAGAACTGGAATCTCGAAGAGTTGTCCACAGCCTGTGGAGAAACTGGCCGGTACGCGTTCCTGCTGTCGGCGACGCCCGAGCCGTTCGCGGGCGCGACGGGCAGTCCCGTCGCGCCCGTGGCCGTCCTCTGAAGCCGGGCGCGGCGCAAGCGGGCGTGCAAGTCGGTGTCACGCCGGGAACCGGCGTGACACCGACCCTCCCCCATCCCCCCTGCATCCGGACGGCCACGCGCGCCGGCCCGCCCCGAGCCCGGCCCCGCACACCACCGTCCGTCTCGACCCACACTCGGCGAGGGCGTCCGTGGCCGGACCCCTCACCGTCCCCTCGCGGCGAATCGCAGACCTCAAGCGTGTTCAAATGGTCACGGGGCGTCAACACCCGTTCGGGGTTTACCCGTCACACCCCGGTTCACAATGGGCGCGCACGGATGCAACCCCCGGCGCATCACCGCACACGGGGATCACACCGCCTCGAACGCCAGCCCCTCGAAGGCGGCCAGGTCGCCCCCGTACGCCACCGCCGCACCCTGCCGGGGCTCCGAGCACCGGTCCAGTTCGCACCAGATGCGCTTGCCGGCGCCTTCACGGCTCCAGCCCCAGCGGTCGGCGAGTCCGTCGACGAGGGCCAGGCCGCGGCCCCCGGTCGCGTCCCCGTCGACACACCTCGGCACGGGCGCACGGGTGCTGCCGTCGGCGACCTCCAGCCGTACGGTGGCCGGGTCCGCGGCGTCCGCTCGGTCCGTGCCCGGCAGCGAGAGCCGCAGCACGGCCGGCCGGCCGGTGTGCACCACGGCGTTGGTGACCAGCTCGGAGACGAGCAGGATCAACGTCTCGGCCAGCGGCTCGTCCACCGCTATACCGGACCCCGCGAGGCGCGAGCGGGCCCACCTTCTGGCTCGCCCCACCTCCGCGGGGTCGGGCCGGATCTCCAGCTGCACTTGAAGCACCTGCACCGCTCACACCATCCGAACCGGCGGACACATGAACCCGCGCCGAGCCAACGCCACGACGAGGACCGCGACGACAAGGGCGACGAGGGCCACGATCGTAGCCATTTTCTGCATGGCCAGAACAACGGCCAGGGCAAGGGTTACGGAACGTGATTCCCTTACGAGACAGCATGGTTGACGTACAGTCACCCCAACAAGCGCTTCGGGCATATTCCAGCGCGAAGGAGTACGCCTACGGCATACTGTGCGACGCTCGCGGCGGGGAGTCGAACAGGCGGGGACGCAAGCCCTTACCGCCTTGCGAACAGCGGCACACGCCACGAGCCGCGGGGCCGCCTCGACGGCGCCGTCGGCATGGCTCGTCCTCGGAACCACTCGCATCCCACAGAAGGTACCGGAGCGGACACCCGACTCCAGCCCGTGACGAGTCACGCGTTGGACACAACCCGGTATCAACGCTCCGTGACTCCGGTATGCCACAATCCGCGACATCTCGGCCGCCAGGACGCCGATTCCGCAGACCAGAGGCCTTTCGAACGCTCACCCGAGCAGCTCGGCGGCGAGCATTTCCTCACTTTCCGTAACGCCCCCGCGACGCTGGGATCGCACCCATGTCCGTTTGAGGAGCAGGTGCACCTCCGTCTCCCAGGTGAAGCCCATCCCGCCGTGCACCTGGAGACAGTCCCGGGTGCCGGCCACGGCGGCCTCGTCGGCGAGCAGCCGGGCTGCCGCGATGTCCAGGGGGTCGGCGGTCACGGCGGCCGCGTAGACGGCCGCACGCGCGGTCTCGGCCCGCACCAGCATCTCCGCGCACAGGTGCTTGACCGCCTGGAACGCCCCGATCGGCTGCCCGAACTGCACGCGCGTGCGAGCGTGTTGCACGGCGAGCTCGCACGCGCGCGTGGCCGTGCCCAGCTGTTCGGCGGCGGTCAGGAGCACGGCCACCGGATCCGGGGCCGCCGCAGGGGCGCCCGGAACCCGGTGCAGGGGCGTCAACGGGTCCACCGACCGCAGCGGTACGGCCCCCGACGCGTCCCCCGTCACCACGTCGGCCTCGGCCAGCCACTCCACCAGGCCACCGTCCACGCGGGCCACCACGGTCTCCCCGTCGGCCGCGCCCGGCACGTCGGCGGCCGCGAGGTGGGTGGCCAGCAACGGGCCGGTCAGCAACGCCCGTCCGGCCTCCTCGAACACCAACACGGCCTCCGGCAGGCCCAGTCCGACCCCGCCCGCGGCCTCCGGCAGCCGCAGCGCGAAGAACCCGGCCGCGCCCAGCTCCCGCCACAGCTCCCGGTCCAGGCCCGGCGCGGCCACGGCCGTCCGGAGCGCCGCGCCGTCGAACCGGCGTCCGAGCAGCGCCCGCATGCCGTCCCGCAACGCCTCCTGCTCACCGGTCAGTCGGAAACGCACGTCCGCTCACCGCCCCTTCGGCAGTCCGAGGATCCGCTCGGCCACGATGTTCCGCTGGATCTGCGAGGTCCCGGCGGCGATGGTGTACGACAGGGAGGAGAGCCGGTCGAGGACCCACGGCCGGTCCAGGTCGAGCGCGTCGGGGCCGAGCACGGCGGCCGCCGCGTCGTACAGCTCCTGGCGCGCGTGCGAGTAGCGCAGCTTGAAGACCGAGCCGCCGACGCCGGGCACGCCCCGGCCCTCCGCCTCGCTGACGTTCCACTGGGTGAGCCGCCACAGCGCCCGGAACTCGGCGTTCAGCCGGCCGAGGCGGCGGCGCAGCACCGGGTCGTCCCAGCCGCCGTTCGCATGTGCCACGCGCGCGAGGTCGCCGAGCACCCGGCGGCAGGCGACGACCTCGCCGACGAAGGCGGTGCCGCGCTCGAAGGAGAGGGTCACCATGGTGACGCGCCAGCCGTCGTTCTCGGCGCCTACCCGGTTGGCGACCGGGACCCGCACCTCGTCGAGGAACACCTCGGCGAACTCGTCGGAACCGGCGAGCGTGCGCAGCGGCCGTACGGTGACGCCCGGGGCGTCCATGGGCATGGCCAGCCAGCTGATGCCCCGGTGTCTCGGCGCCCCGGGGTCCGTCCGCACCAGCAGCTCGCACCAGTCGGCGACCTCCGCGTGCGAGGTCCAGATCTTGGACCCGCTCACCACGTAGTCCTCGCCGTCGCGCCACGCGCGCGTGCGCAGTGCGGCGAGGTCGGAGCCGGCGTCCGGTTCGCTGAAGCCCTGGCACCACACCTCGTCGCCGCGCAGGATCGGCGCCAGCCAGCGGGCCCGCTGCTCCTCGGTGCCCTCGGCCGCGATGGTCGGACCCGCGTGCAGCAGGCCCACGAAGTTGGCGCCCACGTAGGGCGCGCCGGCCTTCTCGGTCTCCTCCAGGAAGATCAGCCGGATGGTGGGGGAGGCGTCCCAGTGGACGTCGGCGTACCCGGCGTCGTGGAGCGTGCGCTGCCAGCCGAGGTCGTAGGCGCGGCGGCCCGGCCAGTCCTCGGGGCGCGGCTTCGGCGGCAGGCCCGGGAGCACCTTGGCGAGCCACTCCCGAAGGCGCGCCCGGAAGTCCTCCTCCTCGGGCGTGTACGACAGATCCACCGGCAGGCACCCCCACGGAGCTGATGGTTCGTCAGATCTCGCAGGCTAGCCCCGCACCCCTGGACCGGCAAGGCGCCAGGACCTACGATCTGACGACTCGTCAGCTGGAGAGGGACAGGGGCCCGGCCATGGACGACACGAACGCCACCGCACACGAGCTGAGCGCCTCCCGCACCCTCTGGGACCTGGCCGCCCGCCGCGCCGAACTCACCCCCGACCGCCCGGTGTTCCTCCAGGGCGACCGCACCCTGTCCTTCGGCGGACTGCGCGCGCGTGCCGAACGCGTCGCGGCCGGTCTGTACGGCATGGGGGTGCGCCCGGGCACGGTCGTCGCCTGGCAGCTGCCCACCCGGATCGAGACGGCCGTACTGTCCTTCGCCCTGGCCAGGCTCGGCGCCGTGCAGACCCCCGTCATCCCCTTCTACCGGGACCGCGAGGTCGGCTTCGCGCTGCGCGAGTCCAGGGCCGAGTTCTTCGCCGTACCGGGCGTGTGGCGCGGCTTCGACCACACGGAGCTGGCCCGGCGACTGGGCGCGAAGGGCGTCTTCGAGGTGTACGACGCCGACGGGCTGCCGGACGGCGACCCGGCCGTCCTGCCCGCCCCGCCCGCCGAGGGCACCTCGGTCCGGTGGATCTACTGGACCTCGGGCACCACCTCCGACCCCAAGGGCGTGCTGCACACGGACCGTTCGCTGATCGCGGGCGGTTCGTGCCTCGCGCACGCGCTGCGGCTCACGGCGGACGACGTGGGCTCCATGGCCTTCCCGTACGCGCACATCGCGGGCCCCGACTACACGGTGATGCTGCTGCTGTACGGCTTCCCGGCGGTGCTGTTCGAGCAGTTCGCCCTGCCGGACGCGCTGCCCGAGTACCGCAGGCACGGGGTGACCGTGGCGGGCGGGTCGACGGCGTTCTACTCGATGTTCCTGGCCGAGCAGCGCAAGCGGCCGGGGACCAGGGTGATTCCCTCGCTGCGGCTGCTCGCGGGCGGCGGGGCGCCCAAGCCGCCGGAGGTGTACCACGCGGTGGTGCGGGAGATGGGGGTGCAGCTGACGCACGGCTACGGCATGACCGAGGTACCGATGATCACGATGGGGGCGCCGGACGACACCGCGGAGAACCTGGCGACGACCGAGGGGCGGCCGCCGGCCGGGATGGAGATACGGATCGCCGAGGGCGGCGAGGTGCGGCTGCGCGGGGAGGCGGTGTGCCAGGGGTACCTGGACCCCGCGCAGACCGCGGAGGCCTTCGACGAGGACGGGTTCCTGCGGACCGGCGACCTCGGTCAGGTGACCGAAAGCGGTCACCTGGTCCTCACCGGACGGCTCAAGGACGTGATCATCCGCAAGGGCGAGAACATCTCGGCGAAGGAGATCGAGGACCTGCTCGCCGCGCATCCGGAGGTGGGCGACGCGGCGGTGGTGGGGCTGCCCGACGCCGAGCGCGGGGAGTTGGTGTGCGCGGTGGTCGAGCAGCCGCCGGGCGCGGCCGTGCTGACGCTCCCGGAGGTGGTGGCGTACCTGCGCGGGGAAGGGCTGTCGGTGCACAAGCTGCCGGAGCGGCTCGAGGTGGTGGCCGCCCTGCCGCGCAACGAGACGCTGCGCAAGGTGCTCAAGTACCGGCTGCGCGAGCGGTTCTCGGGCTCCTCCGCGGTGGCGGCCCCTACTCCGGAATCGTGAAGTAGCGGGCGAACGCCGGGACGATGTCCGCCTCCGCGACCCTGCCGTCGCCGTCGGTGTCGAGGCCCGCCGCGACCGTCGCCGCGGCCTCCGGGGGCACGCCGAGGACGCGCAGGACGCGCACGGTGCCGGGGACGGTCGCCGTGCCGTCGCCCGCGGTGTCGGCGAGGGCCAGGGCCGCGTGCAGGAAGGGGCGGGCGATCTCGGCGAACCGGTCGGGGTTGTCGTGGAGCCGCTTGACCGCGCCGCTCACGAACTCCTCGCGGGTGATGCGCTGGTCGCCGTCCCGGTCCGCCATGCCGGCCATGCCCTGCCAGAAGGCCTCGGCACCGGCGTACAGGGCCTGGCCCCGGTCGGAGCGGGCGGGGGTGCCGAACTCGGCGAGCAGCGCCTTGGCCGCCGAGCTGAAGTCCTCCCGGTCGATCCAGCCGTTGCCGTCCTGGTCGAAGGTTGCGAACCGGGCGGCGATCCGTCGCTCGTACTCGGTGCTGACCATGTCTGTTCGGGCCGCCTTACGTGACGTGGGGTTCTCCTCGCAGGGAGCGTACGACGCGGGCGACGGCCGGGGAGCGGGAAAACGTCGGTTGTGCCAAGACCGGGGGAATTCCGGGACAACTGTGGGGCAGTGTCCGGGCAGTGCCCTAGGCGGACAGGGGGTCCTCCTCGTCGGAGACCGCGCTGTCGGTGTCGGCGTACACGTCGAACAGCCGTCGGACGCCGAGGGCGCCGAGGACCCGGTTGACGTGAGAACCGTCACTCGCGCCCCGGGCCGGCAGGATCAGCCGCAGCCGGCCCCGGCAGGAGCGGATCAGGCGTCGGGCGGCGATGAGGACGCCGACCCCGCTGGAGTCGCAGAAGAAGACGTCGGACAGGTCCAGGACGAGACTGTGATGGCCCTCGGCCACCGCGTCGTGCACCCGCTGGCGCAGGACCGGTGAGGTCACCAGGTCCAGTTCGCCCGACACCGCGAGCACGGCCCACTCGCCCTGTTCCTCGCCGGTCACCTTGAAAGCCACGGCTCAGCCCTCCGCTCGCCGGATTTCCGGAACCGCCCGGAAACGGAGCCAGTTCCTACGCTTCTTTTCGCGCGGCTGCCCAGCGGCCGTTCCCCGAAACCCTGGATGACAAACGAGAGACGATCAGGGAAGGTCTTGTTTCGGTCACTGTCGATCCCGATCGATCCTGTTCGATCGGAAAACAGGAGGTTCGGTCGCACACCGCTGTGCCAGGGAGCAGCGCAGGGCGGCCTCTACCACTCCGGGTCCGGCACGGGGCGCGCATTGGCACAAAGGGGCGTGCGTCGCCGGACGTGCCGACTACATTCGAGGAGACGGTGCAGACACGCTGGACACGGGCACGGGGAGGGGGCCGCATGGCGAAGAAGGACACACCGCCCCGCTGGGACCGCAAGATGCAGCAGCGGCTCGCACGCGGCGAGGCCGCCGCCCTCGGCGAGCTCTACGACCGCTTCGCCTCGCTCGTGCACGGCCTCGCCCACCGCGTCCTCGGCGACGAGACGGCCGCCGACTCCATAACCCGGGAGGTCTTCGTCCACGTCTGGGAGCATCCCGACGCCTACGACCCCAGGCAGGGGCCGCTGCGCTCCTGGGTCGCCGCGCTGACCCACCGGCTGGCCGTGCAGCGCCTGCGGGCCACCGAGACAGCCGCGCTCCCGGCCGGTGAGGGCGGCGGCACCGAGGCCGCACAGGAGCTGGAGCGCAGGGTGCGGCGGGCGTCCGTCGCCGCCCGCGCGGACTACATCGTGCACTCCATGCCGACCCCGCTGCGGGCCGCCCTCGACCTCGCCTACTTCCAGCGCCGCGACTACCGGCAGACCGCGGCGGACCTCGGCGTCACCGAGGACGAGGCCCGCCGCCGGCTCCGCCTCGGCCTGCAGCTCCTCTCCACCGCCCACGACACCACCACCCCGCCGGGCTACGGAGCCGACGCATGAGCGCCCCCTTCGACCCCCCGAACGGCCCCGACCCCGACGAGGGCCCCGCCGCGGACCACGGCATCTCCGGCTCCGGCTCCGATCGCGGACCCGGTTCGGGTTCCGGTTCGGATCGCGGGTCCGGGGGCGGTGGCGAGGGGGCCGGTGGTGGGGGCGAGCGGGGGCGGGTGCCGCGCATACCGTTGCCGCGGGCTTCCGTCGAGGACGGCGGGGAGCCGTTGCCCGAGGCGGTCGAGCTGCCGTCCGTACCGCTGGAGTTGTCGCACGACGTCCTGAAGTCGCTGCTCGGGGCGTGGGCGTTGGCCGCGTGTTCGGCGGCGGAGGCGCTCGCCGTCGAGGCCCACCTCGGGAGCTGCGGGGCCTGCGCGGACGAGGCGCGGCGGCTGCGGGAGGCGGTCGGGCTGCTGCACCAGCCGGAGAGCCTGGACCTCGACCCCGGGTTGCGCACCCGCGTCCTGGAGGCCTGTCTGGACCGCCGGCCGGCCCGGATCCCGCTCCCCGCGTGGGCGGCGCCCTACGACGCCGAGACCGCCCGCCTGGACGCCCTGGTCCAGGACATCGGCGACGCGGAGTGGCACGCGCCGGTACGGCTGCGGTGGTTCGACGGCACGGACCCGACGAGCCGCCGTACGACCGTCGCCGGGGTCATCGCGCACCTGCTGTCCGTGGACGGTCTGGTGGCGACCGCACTGGGCCTCGAGGACCCGCTGGGCGAGGCCCGCGCGACCGGCCCCGCGGCCCGTACCGAGGCCTTCTGGCGGGCGTCGCACTTCCCGCCGACCCGGGCGCTGCGGGTGCCCTGGCGGGAGCAGAGCCACCGCCTCGTGCAGACGGTCTCCTTCACCGGCGGCGGCGCCGGGCGCCTCGGAGTGTCGTACGGCGACTTCGAACTGCCGCTGCACGACGCGATGCTGGACCGGGCGTTCGAGTGCTGGGTGCACGCGGGGGACATCGCGGACGCCGTGGACTACCCCTACGGGCCGCCCGCCGCCCGGCACCTGCACAAGATGATCGACCTCGCCGCACGGATGCTGCCCCTCGTCCTGGCGGCACGCCGGCAGGCGGGGCTGGCGGCGCCCGGCCCGACGCCCCACCTGGTCCCCGCCGGGCAGCCCGGCCGGAGCCTGCGGCTGGAGATCGAGGGCAGTGGCGGCGGCGAGTGGCTGATCCCGCTGGACTCGCCGGGAGCGGTGGGCTCGGCGAAGTTCGAGGTGGCGCATGTGGCCCTGGACGACGTGGAGTTCTGCCAGCTGGCCGCGGGGCACGTGCCGCCGGAGGAGGCGGCCGCGGGGCAGCTGGGCGACCGCGTCGCGATCAGGGACGTCCTGTTCGCGGCGGCGAGCCTGAGCAGGATGTAGCGGACCGTGGGGGGGTGGTTCGGTCGTAGGGCGCCCGCGGGTGGGGGCTGATCGCGCAGTTCCCCGCGCCCCTGAGAGGGGCGCTGCTGCAACGCGCCTTTCAGGGGCGCGGGGAACTGCGCGAGCGACCACGAACCAGCCGCGGCCGCCCTACGACCGAACCACCCCACCCCTCAGGCGAAGACCACCGTCCGGCGGCCGTTCAGCAGGATGCGCCGCTCCGCGTGCCACTTCACCGCTCGGGCCAGCGCCTGGCACTCCACGTCGCGGCCGATCGCGACCAGCTGGTCCGGGGTGACGTCATGCCCCACCCGCTCGACCTCCTGCTCGATGATCGGCCCCTCGTCGAGGTCCGCGGTCACGTAGTGCGCGGTCGCGCCGATCAGCTTCACCCCCCGCGCATGCGCCTGGTGGTACGGCTTCGCGCCCTTGAAGCTCGGCAGGAACGAGTGGTGGATGTTGATGATCCGGCCGCTCAGCTGCTTGCACAGGTCGTCCGAGAGGACCTGCATGTAACGGGCCAGCACGACCAGCTCGACGTCCTGCTCACGGACCAGTTCGAGCAGCTGCGCCTCGGCGTCGGCCTTGGTCTCCTTCGTCACCGGGATGTGGTGGAAGGGCACGTGGTCCGACGGCAACCTGGTGCTGCGCACCGCACCCGGCAAGGCCACCCTCTACCTGGACGACGAGGAGATCGTCGAGAACA
>NZ_JBEYFC010000065.1:0-27531 GCF_040634175.1 Streptomyces sp. NPDC007162 | reverse complement strand
GCCCTGATTCCGTACGCGCAGGTCTCCAGCACCGTTCCCAGCCCGTCCCGGCCGACGTCCCGGACGTACGCGTACCGGGCCCTTTCTGCTGGATAAAACCTATGTGAAGCAACCTTCGGTTCCAAATTGCTCCTGAAAATTCAACTCAGCCGCAATTCATCGAGGTCTCATTGAGAATGGCTTTCTCGGGCCTTCGGGTCACGTAATGTCTTCCATGTCGAAAGCGAACGGCGCGGACGACAGAACGAACGGATCGAAGGGGAAGAACATGAGTTTTCACAAGATTGTCCCGGTCAAGAAGCACCACAAGCCTGCCCCGGCCCCGAAGAAGCCCGCGCCGAAGGAGCCGGCTCCGAAGCGCCGCCCCATCGGCGACGAGCGCTGACAAAGAATTCACAGAAGTAATTCACATCAATTCACAGCAGATCTTTTCACAGCAGAGAGGTACGTCACCATGAGCTTCCGCAAGATCGCCCCGGTCAAGAAGCACCACAAGCCCGCCCCGGCCCCGAAGAGGCCCGCGCCGAAGAAGCCGGCTCCGAAGCGCCGCCCCGTGGACCACGGCTGAGGCAGCGCACGGCGAGGCGGGGGCACCGGTCAGGCGTGGTCGCGACCGGTGGCCCCGCCTCGCCCGTGTCCACCCCACCGAACCCGTCACTCCGAAGGGAGTTGCCGACCATGAGAGAGGCCCGGGCCGCCTTCCGCCGCTTCTGGCCGCTGACCCGCGGCGACCGCAGGTGGCTCTGGACGATCATCGCGTGCGTGGTGGTGTCCGCGCTCGCCGAGACCGCCGCGATCCTGCTCTTCGCGGACCTCACCGACAACGCCCTGAAGGCCGGTTCGCTGTCCGCCTTCTGGGGCCCGGCCGGCGCCTGGCTGCTGGTCGCCGCGGTCGGCGCGTTCGTCGGCTACCTCGGCAACTCGCTGGCCGCCTGGACCGCCGAGAGATTCGTGCTGCGCCTGCGCGCCAAGGTCTTCCGGCACGTCCAGGACCTGCCCCCGCACTTCTTCCAGCGGCACCGCCAGGGCGACCTGGTGGAACGCCTCACCGGTGACGTCGAGGCCATCGAGCAGATGGTCGTCTCCGGTGTCGTCGGCACCGTCGCCGCCGCGTTCTCCGCCGTCTTCTACGCGACCGCCGCCTGCTGGCTGCGCTGGGACCTGGCGTTGGCCACCTTCGTCCTCGCGCCCCTCTTCCTGCTGGCCGCCCGCCGCTTCTCCGGCCGGATCAGGACCGCCGCCCAGGACGAGCGGGTCGCCGACGGCGCGATCACCTCCGTGGTCGAGGAGTCCCTCGGCAACGTCGTCCTCACCCAGGCCTACAACCGCCGCCGGGACGAGGAGCAGCGCCTCGACGCCGAGGCCCGCGCGTGGATGCGGGCGAGCGTGCGCGGCGCCCGCCTCAGCGAGATGTACGCCCAGTTCGTCGAGGTCGTCGAGACCCTCTGCGTGCTCGCCGTCATCGGCCTGGGCGTCTGGGAGATCTCCGCCGACCGCATGACCCTCGGTCAGCTCCTCGCCTTCGCCGCCTTCCTCGGCTACCTCTACCCGCCGGTCCGCAACCTGGGCCAGCTCGGCCTCACCCTCACTGCGGCCACCGCGGGCGCCGAACGCATCGGCGAGATCCTGGACGCCGAACCCGCCGTCACCGACCCCGCCGAACCCGTCGGCCCCTGGCCGGTCCGCGGCTGGGTCAGCTTCCACCACGTCTCCTTCCGCTACCCGGAGTCCCCCCGCGCCTCCCTCCGCGACGTCGACCTCACGGCCGGGCCCGGCGAACTGATCCTGGTCACCGGCAGGAGCGGCGCAGGCAAGTCCACCCTCGCCAAGCTCCTCACCCGCTTCTACGACCCCTCGGCCGGCGTGATCTGCCTGGACGGCGTCCCGCTCACCGACGTACCCCTGGAGTTCCTCCGCGAGAACGTCGCCCTGCTCCCGCAGCAGACGCTCATCCTCAACGGCACGGTCCGCGAGAACATCGCGTGCGGCCGCCCCGGCGCGACGGACGAGGAGATCGAGCAGGCCGCACGGGACGCCGCAGCCCACGACTTCATCGGCACCCTCCCCCAGGGCTACGACACCCCCATCGCCCCCGGCACGGCCGCCCTCTCCGGCGGCCAGCTCCAGCGGATCGCCATCGCCCGCGCGATGCTGCGCGCCGCCCCGGTCCTCGTCCTGGACGAGCCGACGGCGGGCCTGGACGCGATCGCCGCCCGCCAGGTCGTCGCCCCCCTGCGCAGACTGATGGCGGGCCGTACGACCATCATGATCACGCACGACCTCACCCTCGCCCCCGACGCCGACCGCATCCTGGTCGTGGACCGGGGCCGCCTGGTGGAGACGGGCACCCACGCCGAACTCCTCGCCCACGGCGGCGCGTACGCGGACCTCGCCCACCCGCTCCCGGAGACGATCGCGGCGGACGCGGCGGCACCGGCCCCGGACGAGACGATGATCCTTCGGTGGTAGCTACGGCTGCGGGGTGAGGGAGCGCGGCGGGCGGACGCCCCAGTACCACTGGAGTACGGCACCGAGCGCGACGCCGGCGGCCAACGGCACGCACACGATCAGCAGGAACGGATGGTCCGGCCGCCCGGTGACGACCAGCCCGAAGCTGACCACCAGCATGACGAGCATCGACCCGAGCGCCCCGTACGTCCCCCACAGCCACGCCCTGCGGCGCACGGCCCCCCGCCGGATCCGTTCCTCGACGTCCGGGCGCGGCTCCCAGGTGTAGCTGCGCAGCGGTGCGGCGGCCAGGCACAGCTCGGCGACCTCGGCGTAGGGGTCGTCCACCTGCCAGTCGTTGAGCTGCCACAGCAGGAAGCGGCGGCCCTGGACGTCGTACAGGTAGGTGAGCCACTGGGGCGCCGCCCGCCCGGAACCGCGCGGGGCCTGCTCGACCCGGATGTCGTATATCTCGGACCAGGCCCAGGTCCGCGCACGCACCGGCCCCTGTGCGGTGATGCCGGCCGTGGTGACCCTGGTGTGCGCCCGGAACTGCTCCAACGCGACCCGCGCGACCGCCAGGACCAGCAGCACCGCGAAGACCGGCGGCCCCCACCTCCCGCCTGCGCCTCCGTCTCCGCCCCGGTCACCGGAGACCCGGCTGATCTGGATGAACGCGTTCATCACCAGCAGCCCCGGCAGCACGAGATACGCCAGGGGTGGCCTGCGCCGCCTCCGGTACTCCCGCCCCACTCCACCCTCGTCCACGAACCGTGCCCCTCCCCGGGCGCACCGAACGGGTGCGCGACTGGGGAGAGGGTAAGCCCACGCTGTTTGTGCCCCAGGCACGGCCCCGCCCACACTTGAGGAAGAGGTGCCACCTTGACCGCTCTCGCACATGAGAGGCCCGAGACCATGTCCGAGGCTTCGGCTGACATTGTGAACGTGCCCGACCTGGACGAGGTCCTGTGGCAGGCATGGAAGGCCATGGAACTCCCCGAGGGCTACCGCGCCGAGATCATCGAGGGAGCCATCGAGGTGTCGCCCACCGGCCGTCTGGCCCATGCCCAGATCACGAACCGCCTGCGGAGGGCGCTGGACAAGTTTCTGGACGGCGGCGAGCATGCATGCCACCAGGACACCAACGTCATCCACAAGCGCAAGGGCTGGATCCCGGACGCGTTCGTCGCTCCCGAAGACCAGGAGTCGCACGGAGACGAGGAAGGGCTGGGGGTGGCTGCATCCGCCGTCGTCCTCATCGCCGAGGTCGTCTCGCCCGGCAAGCGCAACCAGGACCGAGACCGTGTCCGCAAGCGCCGCGAGTACGCCCGCGCCGGTGTCCCCGTCTACGTGATCATCGACGACTACGACAGCCACGGCACTGTCACCGTCCTCACCGAACCCGAGCCCGACAAGGCCGACTGGATGGGAGTCCACCGTGTCCCCTACGGCACCGAGATCACCATCCCGGAAGGCCCCGCCAAGGGCTTCGTGATCGGGGAGGCGATCACGGGACCGAAGCGCGGGTGAATGCGCGTTTGTCACGAAGGCCAACGTCGAGGCGGTGTGAACACCGTCGGGTGGAGCTGCTTCATATTGAGCCGGATTCGCCGTGGCCAGATTATGGTGGTGGTATGGCAGACAACACGACCATCCAGGTGTCCCGACAGGCCCGAGACCACCTTGCCCAGGTCGCCAAGGAGCGGGGTCTCACACTGGGGCAGCTCGTCGAGGATCTTGCGGCACAGCAGCTCACGGCCGCGCAGATCGCCGAACGGGTGGCGGCCACCCGTCAGGTTCTGCGCGAGCGGATGGGCTGCACCCTCAGCGACGAGGAGTTCGACCAGGGGCCGGACGTGCTGGCCAACATCTATGCGATGGCCACCGAGAAGATGCATGCGCAGCGGGGCATGGCTGCGTGATCATCCTCGACACGACCGGTGTCCTCGCGATGACGCGAGGGCACCGGGCCCTCCATCTTCTGGCCGACAACGTCGCCAACACGCCCGGAGACTGGCTGCATATCCCCGCGCTGTGCCTCATGCACGCCGAAGCCAAGGAGAAGGGGGCGGCCAGCGACGTTCTCCGTCTCGCAGGTGTCATGGTCGACCCGCTCAGTCAGGCAGCGGCTGCCACGGTCGGTGCGATGTACCGCGAGGGGTGGGGCGGCCCCGATGTCTGCCATGCCCTCTACGTCGCTGAACCGCACCTGGAGACTGGCGGCATGTCGATCATCCTGACCGGCCAGGAGGACGACTACCCGCCCGGCATTCTCACGGTCGATATCGACTCCCCGGGAATGCTCGGCTTCCACTGAGCCTCCGGCGGTCCTCACCCGTCACGCTCCAACAGGCGCCCACCCCGGCTGACCGCGATGCGGATCACGTCCTCCAGGGATTCGGTGGCCCTCGTCAGGGCGGACCGTACGGCGAACTCCCCCGCCTTCTCGTCGGCGAGAACGGCCCGGGCCCCGGCCAGTACGTCCTTGCCCGAGGCGAGTTGAGCCACCTCGACGCTGAGGTAGCAGGGGTGGCCGTCGAGGCTGGTCCAGGGGAGAAGGCGCATACCGCAGTCCTTTGGAGTGGGGGGATCACTGTTCGTGCCGCAACGGGGAGGGGAGGGGTGACGTGGGCGAACAGGGTGAGGCAGGGCCGGTCTCCGGGCGGGCCGTGCTGGGCCAGACCCTGCGGGTGCTGCGGGACAAGGCCGGGAAGTCGCTGGGGCAGTTGGCTGCCGAGACGGGGTACGACAAGAGCTACCTGAGCCGGCTGGAGTCCGGGGAGCGGCTGTCCAAGGTGACGGTCATGGATGACTTGGACGGGTACTACGGCACCGGTGACCTGTTGGTCAGCCATTGGAAGGTGGCTCGACTGGACGCCTTCAAGGACCAGTACAAGGAGTACATGGGGTTGGAGGCGACGGCCCGGGTCATCTGGGTGTTCTCGCCGGGAATTCCCGGCCTTCTCCAGACGGAGGACTTCGCTCGTGAGGTGTTGTCCGGGGCGCTGACAACGGCAGACGGAGACGAGTCGGTCGAGGAGCAGGTAGCTGCCCGGCTCGGTCGCCGGTACCTGCTGAGACAGAAGCCGCAACCCGAAGTCCGCGTCATCGTGGACGAGTTCGCCTTCCGACGTCCTGCCGCGCAAGGCCGGACCTGGCAGGGTTGCAGTACGTGTTCGTACCCCGGATTGCAGACCCCCAGATCATCGTGGAAGAGCTCTTCTGGAGGGGAGTCGAACCGCCTACGGAGTCTCCGGCGGAGCCGTAGGCGCCCCCGGTAGGCGTACCGTCGCGACCGTGCCGCCGCCGTTGGCGCGGGCCAGGGTGACGTCGCCGCCGGCCTGTTGGACCGTGCGGGCCACGATGGAGAGGCCGAGGCCGGAGCCGGGGAGGGCGCGGGCCGACGGGGAGCGCCAGAAGCGGTCGAAGACGTGGGGGAGTTCGTCCTCCGCGATGCCGGGGCCGTGGTCGCGGACCGTGAGGACGCCCCGGTCCAGGGTCACGTCGATGGCGCCGCCCTCGGGGCTGAACTTCACCGCGTTGTCGAGGATGTTGACGATCGCCCGTTCCAGGGCGGAGGGTTCCGCGCGGACGAACCAGGGCTGGACGTCCGCCGTGATCGTCAGTTCCGGGCCGCGCAGGCGTGCGCGCCGCAGGGCCGCCTCCACCGTGTCCTGAAGCGCCACGATCTGCACGCGTTCACCGCGCTGGCCCTCGGAGCGGGACAGCTCCTGGAGGTCGCCGATCAGCGAGGCCAGCTCGGTCATCTGGGCCTTCACCGAGGCGAGCAGGGCCTTGCGGTCGGCGGGCGGGAGCGGGCGGCCGGTCTCCTCGCTGCGGGTGAGCAGTTCGATGTTCGTGCGGAGCGAGGTGAGGGGGGTGCGGAGTTCGTGGCCGGCGTCGGCGATGAGCTGCTGCTGGAGCTCGCGGGAGCTGGCCAGGGACGTGGTCATGCTGTTGAAGGAGCGGGAGAGCCGGGCGATCTCGTCGTCCGAGTCCTCCTCCACGGGGATGCGGACGCTGAGATCCTCGGTACGGGCCACGTGCTCGACGGCTTCCGTGAGCTTGTCGACGGGCCGCAGCCCAGCACGGGCGACAGCCAGACCCGCGGCCCCGGCACCGAGCACTCCTATACCGGAGACGAGGAGGAGGATCAGGGCGAGGTCGCTCAGGGTGTTCTGGGTGTTCTTCAGGGGGAGGGCGGTGACCAGTCCGACGTAGGAGCCGGTGTCGGTGGGGAACACCTGGGTCATCACCCGTACCGCGTCGCCGTCCTTGTCGGTGCCGTTGCGGAAGTAGAGCGTGTTGGTGTCCCCGTTTTTGATGACGTTCAGGTCGTCATGGGTGACCTTGACCTCGTCCGTGGAGCCGGGCATCAGGCAGATCTGCCCGCTCACCGTGACTGCTTGGCCGTAGTTGCTCCGGTAGTTGGTGTTCCCCCGGGGTGCCTCGGAGCAGTCGGCGAGAGCGGCACTGATGGCCGCGTACACCGGCCCGTGCTGCTGCTTCTCCAAGTCGTTCCTGAGCTGGTCGTACAGCTTCCCCTGGACGATGAACCAGCACGTCACCGATACCGCCGCCACCGCGAACGCCACCGCTGCCGCGACCAGCATCGACAGGCGGGCGCGGATCGGGAGGGTGCGGAAGCGGCGGGCGAGGGTGCTCACTCGGCGCCGCCCTGGCGCAGTACGTACCCGACGCCGCGCACGGTGTGGACGAGGCGGGGCTCGCTGCCCGCCTCGGTCTTGCGGCGGAGGTACATGACGTACACGTCGAGAGAGTTGGAGGAGGGCTCGAAGTCGAAGCCCCAGACGGCCTTCAGGATCTGCTCGCGGGTGAGGACCTGGCGCGGGTGTGCCATGAACATCTCCAGGAGGGTGAACTCGGTGCGGGTCAGTTCCACCTGGCGCCCGCCCCGCGTCACCTCCCGGGTGGCGAGGTCCATGCGCAGGTCGCCGAAGGTGAGCGCCTCGTCCTCCTGGGCCGCTTCGGACACGGAGGCCGCGTAGGAGCTGCGGCGCAGGAGCGCTCGGATGCGGGCGAAGAGTTCGTCCAGTTCGAAGGGCTTGACCAGGTAGTCGTCGGCCCCCGCGTCGAGCCCGGTGACCCGGTCGCCGACCGTGTCGCGGGCCGTCAGCATCAGGATGGGGGTGGTGTCGCCCGCCCCGCGGATCCGGCGGGCCGCGGTCATGCCGTCCATCCGCGGCATCTGGATGTCGAGGACGATCAGGTCCGGCTGGTAGGCCGTGGCCTTCTCCAGGGCGTCCGCGCCGTCGACCGCGACCTCGGTCTCGTAGCCCTCGAAGGCGAGGCTGCGCTGGAGCGCTTCGCGTACGGCCGGCTCGTCGTCGACGATCAGGATGCGCTGGGGGTCACGGTCGCCTTCGGCGGGGCTCATCGCTCGCGTTTCCTCGGGGTGCGGTGGGTCTTGGTCGGGACGTCTCTCAGCCTCGCATGTCTACGGGCCGCCGGGTAAGCACGCCGGGGCGCGCCCGGTGCGTGGCCGGTGCGCGGTGGCTCAGCCGCGGACCAGGGTCATGCGGCTCAGCGGCACCTTGCGCTGGTGCGGCCGGGCGGCGGAGGTGCGCAGCCCCATCAGCTGCGGGGCCGGTACCAGCTCCGGGGCGCGGGGGGCCGGGGGCGCCGGGGTGGTCTCGGCCGGTGCGTGGAGTTCGTACGCCACCGCGAGGGCCAGTCCGAGGTCGGCGGGGTGGTTGCCGGTCACCTGGTGCGAAACCTGCTTGATCATGACGTACTCCCTACTGTGCGACTACGTGCGCGTGCCGGTGGTTCAGCTGGTGGATCCGGACCGCAGCTTGGCCAGGTCGGCCTTCACGGTGTTGATCGGGATGGCGAAGCCGAGGCCGACGTTGCCCGCGTCCGAGGAGGACGAGGAGGCGCCCGAACTGGCCGAGTACATCGCCGAGTTGATGCCGATGATGTTGCCGCCGGCGTCGATGAGGGCGCCGCCGGAGTTGCCCGGGTTGAGGGACGCGTCGGTCTGGATCGCCTTGTAGGTCGTGGTGGACGAACCGGTGTCGCCGTTGAACTGCTGTCCTCCGAAGGAGAACGGCCACCGGCCGTCGCCGCCGCCCTGGCTCTGCTGGTCCTGGCCCTCGTCGGTGGAGACGGTGACGTCCCGGTTGAGCGCGGAGACGATGCCGCTGGTGACGGTGCCGCTGAGGCCCTCGGGGGAGCCGATCGCCACGACCGTGTCGCCGACCTGGACGCCGTCGGAGTTGCCGAGGGTGGCGACCTTGAGCCCGGAGGCGCCCTGGAGCTTGATGAGCGCGAGGTCCTTGGCGCTGTCGGTGCCGACGACCCTGGCGGTGTACGACTTGCCGGTGCTGGTCGTCACCTTTATGGACTGGGCGCCGGAGATCACGTGGTTGTTGGTGACGATCTCGCCGTCACTGGTGATGATCACACCGGAGCCGGTGGAGGTGCCGTTGCTGAGGGTCGCGGTGATCTCCACGACGGCCGGGCTGACGGCGGCGGCGATCGCGGCGACGTCGCCCTTCTTGCTGGAGGGGACCACGTTCGTGGTCGTGCTGCTGGAGACGACCTCGTTCTTGCCGGTCAGCTCCTGGAAACCGTACGCCGTGGCGCCGCCGACCGCCGCGGCGACGATCGCGACCGCCGCGAGGAGGGCCATCGGGCCGCGGGCCCGCTTCTTCTTGCCGTGGGCCGAGTGCTCGGCGCCGTCGGGCTGCGCCGGGAACTCCGCGGTGACCGGCTCCGCGGGCTGGGTCGGCCGGTGGGTGGGCGGGGGCGGCCACTCCGGGTTCACGGGGGTGGGAGCGGAAGCGTGCTGCTGCTGGGGGTACGCGCCCTGGTAGGCGTCACCCTGGGGACCCTGCGGGTTCTCGTACTCGCCGCTGCGGCGGAAGCTCTCGGTCATGACTAGAAGCTTGTCCCGCAACCATGAGAGCTTCCTGAGTGCCCGCTGAGAACGCCGCGAGAACCTCGTTTGCCCGATATAAGGAACCTTCTCGCAGGTCGAGGGAGGTTCTCATGGGCCGTTCATGAAGGGTGGTGCTGTGTGGGTGCGACCAGCCCCCACACACCCGCGGCCGAAGAGCTACCCGCACCCGCAGGACCCGCGTACCACCAGTCGCGACGGGAACGTCTTCAGGCGCTCCCGCCTCGACCCCGCCACCCGCAACCCGTCGTCCAGCACCAGGTCCACCGCCGCGCGCGCCATCGCCGGCCGGTCGGAGGCGATCGTGGTCAGCGGCGGGTCCGCCAGCCCCGCCTCCTTGATGTCGTCGAAGCCGGCCACCGCCAGCTCCCCCGGCACGTCGATCCGCAGCTCCCGTGCCGCCCGCAGCACGCCGAGCGCCTGGTCGTCGGTGGAGCAGAAGACCGCCGGGGGGCGGTGGGGGCCGGAGAGGAGGTCCAGGGCGACCCGGTACGCGTCGTACCGGTTGTACGGCGCCTCGAACAGCCGCCCCTCCGTGGGCAGCCCCGCCTCGGCCATCGCCCGCTTCCAGCCCTCGACGTGGTCGGAGACCGGGTCGCCGACGGCCGGGGTCTCGGCCGTACCGCCCATACAGGCCACGTACTCGTACCCGTGTTCCAGCAGGTGCCGCACCGCGAGCTGGGCGCCGCCGAGGTCGTCCGTCACCACGGCCACGTCGTCGATCGCCTCCGGCCGCTCGTGCAGCAGCACCACCCGGGCGTCCCAGGCGTCGATCTCGGCCGCGGCCTGGTCGTTCAAAGCGTGGGAGACGAGGATGAGGCCGGAGACCCGCATCCCGAGGAACGCGCGCAGGTAGTGGACCTCGCGCTCGGCGACGTAGTCGGTGTTGCCGACCAGCACCATTTTTCCGCGCTCGGACGCGGCCTGCTCCACCGCGTGCGCCATCTCGCCGAAGAACGGCTGGCGGGCGTCCGGGATGATCAGGCCTATGAGGTCGGTGCGCCGCGAGGCCATCGCCTGGGCGACCCGGTCGGGCCGGTACCCCAGTTCCTTGATCGCGGCGAGGACACGCTCGCGCGTGGCCGGGGCGACCGGCCGGGGTCCGTTGTTGATGACATAGCTGACCACGGCGGTGGACGTCCCCGCCAGCCGCGCCACATCATCCCGAGTCACCTTGGCCACGCGCGGAGTCTACGCGGATGGATCCGCGCTGGGCAGGGCGTATCGAGGCTTGGCTTGCGGGAGCAATGCCCCGTCCGGGCGACGGCACGCCTCGCCCGGACGGTCGACTACGCCTCCGCGGGCACCTCGACCGTGCCCAGGTCCGCCGATGCGTCCGCATCCGCCGCCTTTGCGCGGTCGGCCCGCGCCTCCCGCGCCTTGGCCTCGTCACCGCTCCGCTCGCCCTTCTCGGGCGTAACGAATCGATAACCGACGTTCCGGACGGTGCCGATCAGGGACTCGTGCTCGACGCCGAGTTTGGCGCGCAGCCGTCGTACGTGCACGTCGACGGTCCGGGTGCCGCCGAAGTAGTCGTACCCCCACACCTCCTGGAGCAGCTGTGCACGAGTGAACACCCGGCCCGGGTGCTGGGCCAGGTACTTGAGCAGCTCGAACTCCTTGAAGGTGAGGTCGAGGACCCGGCCCTTGAGCTTCGCGCTGTAGGTCGCCTCGTCGACCGAGAGGTCGCCGTTGCGGATCTCCATGGGGGAGTCGTCGGCGACGATCTGCTGACGGCCCATGGCGAGCCGCAGTCGCGCCTCGACCTCGGCGGGGCCCGCGGTGTCGAGGAGCACGTCGTCGATGCCCCAGTCGGCGGTGACGGCGGCGAGGCCGCCCTCGGTGACGACCAGGACCAGTGGACAGCCGGGGCCGGTGGACCGCAGCAGCTGGCAGAGGCTGCGCACCTGCGGCAGGTCGCGGCGACCGTCGATCAGGATGACGTCGGCGCCCGGGGTGTCGACGAGGGCGGGGCCTTCGGCCGGAGCGACCCGCACGTTGTGCAGGAGCAGGCCGAGAGCCGGCAGCACCTCCGTCGACGGCTGGAGGGCGTTGGTCAGGAGCAGCAGAGAACTCATATGTCTGGTTCCTCCTCGGTCCCTGCGAGGACTGTGTGCAATGACACTGCGCTGCGCTCCCGAGCCTCTGTACGTCCGCGGTCACCTTGAGTTTTCCGCTTCGTATACAGCGCTTCCGAAAGCACAAAAGGACCCGGTGGCGGCGTCGCCCGAGTCCTCTGCCAGCAGAATAGCCCACATGAGCAACGGTCCGGCAGGTCATGTGGGCAGTTCCACCGTTCGTCCGCACTACGAGACGAGCAGAAGCACCCCTATCCGGACGTTTCTGCGCACCACAGACGGGATTGCGATCGATTCCGTATACGATCCCGCCTCCTTCGTATACGACAGCTCCCGGCCATCCTCCCGTGACCTCGTGTTCGTCATGGCCCACGGTTTCACGGGAGACGTGGACCGGCCACACGTACGACGGGTGGTGGCCGCGCTCGCCGGTCACGGCGCCGTGGTCAGCTTCTCCTTCCGGGGGCACGGCCGCTCCGGCGGCCGCACCACCGTCGGCGACCGCGAGGTCCTCGACCTGGACGCGGCGGTGGCCTGGGCGCGCGGCTTCGGGCACGCGCGCGTGGTGACCGTCGGCTTCTCCATGGGCGGCTCGGTGGTGCTGCGGCACGCGGCACTGTACGGCGGGGTGGACGCGGTGGTCTCGGTGTCGTCCCCGGCCCGCTGGTACTACCGGGGCACCGCCCCCATGCGCCGCCTGCACTGGCTGGTCACCCGCCCCGAGGGCCGGCTGGTCGGCCGCTACGGCTTCCGCACCCGCATCCACCACCGCGACTGGGACCCGGTGCCGCTGTCCCCGGTGGAGGCGGTGCCGAAGATCGCCCCCACCCCGCTGCTGGTCGTGCACGGCGACAGCGACGGCTACTTCCCCGTCGACCACCCGCAGATGCTGGCCGCGGCCGCGGACGGCGCCGCCGACCTGTGGCTGGAGCCCGGCATGGGCCACGCCGAACACGCCGCCGACGACCGCCTGCTGGCCAGGATCGGCGACTGGGCGGCCGCGCGGGCGGGCTAGCCTGACCCTGTACACAGCCGAACCCGAGTACACAGCCGAATCCGAAGGAATCCGATGCCCAAGGTCACGGTGCGCTACTGGGCCGCCGCGAAGGCCGCCGCAGGTGTCGCCGAGGAGCCGTACGACGCGGACACCCTCGCCGCGGCGCTGGACGCGGTGCGCACGCGACACCCCGGGGAGCTCACGCGGGTCCTGCGGCGATGCTCCTTCCTCATCGACGGTGACCCCGTGGGCATGCGCGAGCATGAGACGGTACGGCTGGCCGAGGGCGGCACGGTCGAGGTGCTCCCGCCGTTCGCAGGAGGGTGAGCGAGAGCGATGAGCAACCAGCCGTACGAGGGCTACGACCCGTACCAGCAGCCCCAGCAGCCCCAGCAGCAGCCGGGGCCCCAGCAGTGGGGGTACGACGAGCAGCAGTACGCCACGCAGCAGTGGCAGGGGCAGACCTGGGAGACCCAGACGCACGCCCCGGTGCCGCCGGCGCCCCCGGTGCCGTCGGCCGCGGAGACGGCGTACCTCCAGCCGCAGTACCAGCAGCCGCAGGCGTACGCCGCGCAGCCGGCCCCCGCTCCCGCCGCTGCCCCGGCGGGCGCCCCCGCACCCGCTGAACCCGGCCAGGGGTACGGTCCCGCGACCCTCGCAGGCAACGCACGGATCACCGACGCGCAGCGGGCCCGGCTGGAGGGGCGCTCGCCGATCATCGAGCCGGGGATGCAGCCGGCGCTGCTCACCGCCCTGCTCGGCGTGCTCCTCGCGGCGACGGCGCAGGTCTCCTCGTACGCGCTGGTCGTCCCCCTGGTGGCCCTTCAGGCGGTCACGGCCGCGGGCTGGTTCCGGCTGAACGGCATGTGGCCCGCCCGGCAGGGCATCGCGCTGGCCTTCCTCGGCGGGGTGACGGCGGACGTGGCGGTGCTCGTCGCGGGCCGCGACCAGGCCCCGGCGGCGATCCTGGGTCCCCTGGGCGTGTGGGTCCTGCTCACCCTGGTCCTCCAGCTCCGCTCGCACGCGGACCCGGACACCCGGATGTACGGCCTGATGGCCACCGTCGCCTCGTCCGCGCTGGCGATCATCGCGACCGGGTACCTCGGTGCGGAGACCGACGCGGTGACGGTGGGGGCGGCGGCGGTGGCCGTCGCGGTCCTCGCCAGAGCCCTTCCGCTGCCGACCCCGGCCTCCGTGGTCGTCGCGCTGCTGGCGGCGACCGGGGCGGGGATCGCGGTGGGCGGGATGACGGGCGTGGGGACGCGCGGGGCGCTGATCGGGGTGGCGGCCGGGGTGTGCGCACTCATCGGCCACCGGGTGGCGAGCTACGACTACCCGTCGAGGTTCGTCCACTTCACCGCGGGCGTGGCCCTGCCGCTGGCGGCGGCGGCCCCGGCGATCTGGATCCTGCACTGACGTCTCGGCAGCAACCCCCACCGGGCCGCACCCGAAACACGGTCCCCACTGTCACAGGTGTTCGACAAATCCCCGTCCCCCCGTTCCCGCAGGGTTAGCGTGGGCAGCCGAGAGGAAACCGTCGGCCGTCGACCCTGGGGACCCCACCACATGCGCGCCCTGCGAATACTCGTGACCGTCGTCGTGATCCTCGGCATCCTCTTCGTGGTCGTCGACCGCGTCGCCGTGCACTTCGCCGAGGGGGAGGCCGCCGGCAAGCTGAAGACGACGGAGAACCTCGCGAGCGACCCCGACGTCTCCATCAAGGGCTTCCCCTTCCTCACCCAGGTGGCGAGCGGCACCCTGGACGACGTCCAGGTCGGCATCAAGGACTACGACGCCACCACCGGCACCGCCGGCAAGACCATCCGCATCGAGGAACTCAACGCCGACATGAAGGACGTCACCTTCACCGGCGACTACAGCTCGGCCACCGCCCGCACCGCCACCGGCAGCGCGCTGATCTCGTACAGCGAGCTGCTGAAGAACGTGGACACCCAGCCCACCGACCTGGGCCTCGGTTTCACCGGCCGGGTCGTCGGTCTCGCCGACGGCGGCAACGGCAAGATCAAGGTCACCCTCGACATCACCGTCCCCGGCATCAACGCCCACCAGAAGGTCCCCGTCCTCAGCACGGTCACCGTCAAGGACAACTCCGTGCAGGTGCACGCCGACGACCTCCCGAAGCTCGCCGGGGTCACCCTCGTGGAGAACCGCTTCCGGCAGGCCTCCGACTTCCAGCAGGCGATCGACCAGCTCCCCGGCGGCGTCCGGCTGGACAAGGTGGAGGCCGTGCAGGACGGTGTGAAGATCGCGGTGCAGGGTTCGAACGTCCGGCTGGCCGGGTAGTAAGCGCCACGGCGGTGCCCACGGCGGACGGGCAACCGTGTCCAGCAGGCGAGACGGCCACGTCCGTACCGCAGATGAGTGGACGGACACCGACGTCCGTCCACTCCGTCACGGCCCTGCGGAGACCCCGGCGTTCCGCAATTCGGACGATCGTGTCTCAACATGCGACATGCCGGTGACATGCCCGGTTATCCGTCCCTACGATCGAGCCTTATGAAGCGACAGGCGGACCTCACGAAGCGGCGGGCAGTCGACCTGTGCCGCGTCGCCGCCATGCTCTGTCGCACTTTCTGAGCGGAAGCACCGGCTTCCGCATCCCCGCCCTGCCCACGCTCAGGGCATCCGTGCGCGCCGCCGCGCACCACCCGCACTCGCAACGCCCCGCCGCACCTGCCCCGGAGGAGAGAAGAGCATGAGCCGCAGCGACGTCCTGGTCGACGCCGACTGGGTCCAGGACAACCTGGACAACCCCGAGATCGCGATCGTGGAGGTGGACGAGGACACCTCCGCCTACGAGAAGAACCACATCAGGAACGCGATCCGCATCGACTGGACCAAGGACCTGCAGGACCCGGTCCGCCGCGACTTCATCGACCAGGAGGGCTTCGAGAAGCTCCTGTCGGCGAAGGGCATCGCCAACGACACGCTGGTGATCCTGTACGGCGGCAACAACAACTGGTTCGCGTCCTACGCCTACTGGTACTTCAAGCTGTACGGCCACGAGAACGTCAAGCTCCTCGACGGCGGCCGCAAGAAGTGGGAGCTGGACGCCCGCGAGCTGGTCGAGGAGGTCCCGGAGCGCACCGAGACCACCTACACCGCCAAGCCGCAGAACACCGCGATCCGCGCCTTCCGCGACGACGTCGTGGCGGCCATCGGCTCGCAGAACCTCGTCGACGTGCGGTCCCCCGACGAGTTCTCCGGCAAGCTGCTCGCCCCGGCCCACCTGCCGCAGGAGCAGTCGCAGCGTCCGGGCCACGTCCCGTCCGCCCGCAACATCCCGTGGTCGAAGAACGCCAACGACGACGGCACCTTCAAGTCGGACGACGAGCTCAAGGAGCTCTACGCCGAGGAGCAGGTGGACCTCGCCAAGGACACCATCGCCTACTGCCGCATCGGTGAGCGCTCGGCCCTGACCTGGTTCGTCCTGCACGAGCTGCTCGGTGTCGAGAACGTCAAGAACTACGACGGCTCCTGGACCGAGTACGGCAGCCTCGTCGGCGTCCCGATCGAGCTCGGCGCCAACAAGTAGGCCCCCGCACGTCCCGCACGTCCCCCTCAGACCGACCTTTCAAGACCTCGACAGGAGTAACGCATGTGTGGAGCGAAGGCCGGCGGCCCGGACCCCTCGACGATCAAGCCCGGTGAGACCACGATCCAGGGTCAGGTGACCCGCGACGGCGAGCCGGTGGTGGGCTACGTCCGCCTCCTGGACTCGACCGGCGAGTTCACCGCGGAGGTCCCGACCTCCGCCACCGGACAGTTCCGCTTCTACGCGGCGGAGGGCACCTGGACCGTCCGCGCCCTCGTCCCCGGCGGTACCGCCGACCGCACGGTCGTCGCCCAGCAGGGCGGCCTCGCCGAGGTCGCGATCGCGGTCTGAGAGCAGCACCCACGGCCAGGGGCCGTGTCTCCGGGGCGGCGTCCGACCCGGGGACACGGCCCCTGCGCCGTGCCGGGGCACCGGACCTACTCTGGAGTCATGCTCGCTCGTCGGCGTCGCACCTACTTCGTCATGATGGGGATCTGCATCGGGCTCTTCGTCCTGGCGTGGGGAGTCGTGCGCATCTGGTCCGTCCCCGCCGCGGTGGGGATGTGCCTGGTGGCCATGGTCATCCCGCCGGTCGCCGCGATGGTCGCGAACCGTCGCGGCCCCGACGACCGCTGGTGGGACGACCCCTCCGGGGACCCCCAGTCCGACGAGTGGTGGGACGAACTGGACGGCAAGAAGCGCCCCCGCCCCTGAGCCACCCCGATGCCGGCACCTGCCTCCCGCGACCTACCGGAACGCCGCCACGTTGCTTCGGGCCCACTCCGCGAAGGTCCGGGGCGGGCGGCCCAGCACCGTTGCCACGTCCGGGCCGATCCGGAGTTCGGCCTCGGTGGGCTCGCCGAGTACGGACAGCGTCGTCTCCACCACGGGCTCCGGCATGAACGCGGCCATCCGTGCCCGCGCCGCCGCCCGGCTCAGCTCCACGAACCGCACCGGCTCCCCGAGGGCCGCCCCGATCGCCGCCGCCTGCTGCCGGGGCGTGACGACCGCCGGCCCGTTCAGCTCGTACACCCTGCCCGTGTGCTCGTCCTTGCGCAGGGCCACGGCGGCCGCCTCCCCGACGTCCGCCGGGTCGACGACGGGGAGCCCGACGTCCCCGAACGGCGCGGCCACGGTCCGCTCGGCGCGTACCGACTCCGCCCAGGCGTAGGCGTTGGAGGCGAAGCCGCCGGGACGCAGGATCGTCCAGCCCAGGTCCGAGGCGCGCACCGCCTCCTCGACCGCCCGCATCATCCCGCCGTGCGAGGGCGAATCCGGCCTCGTCGCCACGCCCTGCGAGGAGAGCAGCACCACCCGCCGCACCCCGGCCTCCCGGGCCCGGTCCAGCACGGCCCGCGCGTCGAGCCCGTGCCCACCCGTCCCGCCGTCGTGCAGGAACAGCGCCTCGGCGCCCTCGAAGGCGGGACGCAGGGAATCGGGCTCGCCCAGATCGCCCCGCAGGTGCCCGACCCCGTCCGGCAGCTCCACCGGGGCCGTGCCCCGCGACACCGCCGTCACCCGCTCCCCGGCCTCCGCCAGGGCCCGCACCAGCGACCGCCCGACGTTCCCGGTCGCACCCGTCACCACGATCATGCTCAACTCCCGTGTCTTCCCGGTGTTTTCAGCGATGACGGGGACGCTAACAGCGTCGATATAGTAGGTACCCAGAGGAAAGTGACTACCCCGGAGGGGTGTACCGGCCGATGGAGACCGACCCGGAGCTGGCGTGCCCGATCTCCCCGGTCGTGGACATCGTGTTCAGCCGCTGGACCACACCGGTCCTCTGGTCGCTGCACGCCTTCGGCCGCCAGCGGTTCGTGGAGCTGGAGCGGCGCATCACGGGCATCACCCCGAAGGTGCTCACCCAGCGCCTGCGCCAGCTGGAGCGGGACGGCATGGTCGTGCGCACCTACCACCCCGAGGTGCCGCCCCGCGTCGAGTACGAGATCAGCGAACTCGGCGCCACCCTCGCCCCGCTCTTCGCCCACCTCGCCGACTGGGCCGGCACCCACCTCGACCACGTCGACCAGGCCCGGCAGCGCTACGACGAGTCGGGCCGGCCCCGCTCCTAGCGTCGCCCGGCGTGCCTAGTAGACGAGCGCCTGCGTGCCCTCGGCCACTGCCTCCTGCACGAACACCTGCGCGCCCGCGATCCGCACGCCCTCGATCACGTCCTTCTCCGTGATGTCCCGGCGGGCCGCGCACTGGGTGCACAGCGTGAGCGTGCCGCCCGCCAGGACCGAGTCGAGCAGGTCCGGCAGCGGCGCGGCGTGCGGCAGCTCGAACTCGGCCGCCCGCCCCGGCAGCGCGAACCACGCGGACTCCCCGGTCAGCCACATCGACACCTCGACGCCGCTGGCCACGGCCACCGCCGCCACCGTGAACGCCTGCGAACACCGCTCCGGGGCGTCCGCCCCGGCCGTCACCTTGATCAGGAGCTTCTTGGTCATGCGAGCAGCGTAATCGCGGGCCGGGATCGGGGGGTTTTCCCCATCGTGGGCGGCGACGCGGCTGCGTAGAGTCCCCTCCATGCGTCTCTTACCGAACCGCGTCCTGGCGTCGGCGGCTCTGACCGCTCTCACTCTCGGCGGGCTCTCCGCCTGCTCGGTCGTCGACCAGAAGACCTTCGAGGACGATGCCAAGGTGCCCCAGAAGATCACCGCGATCCGTCTCGACAGCGGCAACGGCGGGGTGCGGGTGGAGGCCTCGGCGGACGTCTCGACGACCTCCGTCCACCGCAAGGTCGACTACCGCGGCGACAAGCCGACCGGCACCTCGTTCAGCGTCGGCAACGGCGTCCTGACGCTCTCCGGCTGCGGCCGGCACTGCGGCGTCGACTACGTGGTCAAGGTGCCCGCCGGTCTCCCGGTCACGGGAGGCACCTCCAACGGCGGCGTCACCCTGACCGGCGTCGGCCCGGTCGACGTGCACACCAGCAACGGCGAGATCGCCGTGGACGGGGCGAAGGGGCCCGTGAGGCTGCGCACGTCCAACGGCGACGTCCAGGTCAAGGGCGCCACGGGGGGCGACGTCGACACCGAGACGACGAACGGCGAGGTGACGATCCGGACGGCCACCCCGCAGAACATCACGGCCCGCACGACCAGCGGCAGCCTCACGGTCACCGCCCCGCCCGCCGACTACCGCATCTCGGCGAGCGACTCCCACGGCGACCAGAAGGTGGGGTTCAAGAACGACCCGTCGGGCCGCTACCGCCTGGACCTGTCGACGACCAACGGTGACCTGACGGTGGAGCCGACGCACTGACGTCCGCGGCACGCTTCACGGCCGGTGCTCCGCGCGCTGGTGCTGGCGCAGCAGCACGTTCGCGTCGACGGCCGCGCTGTGGTCGTACGCGACGAGCGCGGTCTCCCGCCGGCCGCCCAGCTCCGCGCACGCGGCGCAGCCGGGTACCGGCCGGGGCGGCCGGCTGAGGTCCTCCGGGTCCGGTGGTACGGACCGGGTACGGTCGTTCGCCGCGCGTACGCCGGCGCTGATCCGTTCTCTGTCGGTGGCGGGCCGCAGCGTCGCGGGATCCGCCTCCCACTCCCTGCCGCCGCCGACGGGCCGCAGCATCGCGTACGGCCCCGAGCGGTCCCGGTACTCGCCGACCTGGTCGGTGGCGGTGTCGTAGAACAGGGTTCCGGGCTCCATGGCATTTGCTCCTTTCGTCCAACATCTATACGAAATGCGAGAGTTGGACTACTCTGCGTGTCGAGGCTGCTACGAGCATGGCCCGGGAGCGGGGTAGGCACGCCGATGAGGAGCGGTTCTTCCCCGTCTGGCGGCGCTGGTTCCACGTACGAGTCACCGAAGTCGCCGTAGGCCTCCCCCCTCCCACATCCCCGTCCGGGACAGCGAAGCCCCCTCCTACGGGACCCTTCTCCTCGACGCCTCTGCCTGGGCCGCCTTCGTGGACGGGGTCAAGCTGGCCCGGTAGGCCGCTTCCGCCACCTGCGCGAACGACCGCAGCAGCGGGTTTCCGTCGCCTTCGCGCCACGCCAGCACCACCCGGCTGGGTGCCATGTCGCCCACCGGCACCACCACGAGCCCGTCGCCGGGGTCGTGGTCGGCCAGGGTCATGCCGACCGTGCCGTTCCACAGCACCGCCTGCCTGCACTCCTGCACGGCCCGTACCACCGGCCCCTCCCGGACCGTCCCGCCGTTCCAGTACGACTGCCAGCGCCGGTCCGTGCCGTCCGGGAACCGGAACCACCGCCGGCCGGCCAGGTCGGCGAGCCGCAGGCTCGCCCGGTGCGCCGCCGGATCGTCGGCGCGCAGCAGCGCACCCACCGGGTCGGCCCGCAACTCCCGTACCGTCAGCCCGGTTTCGTCGAAGGGCGCCCGGGTCAGGGCGATGTCCACGGCGCCCGCGTGCAGCCCGCAGGTGGGATCGGTGAGGTCGGTCTCGCGGATGCGGATCTCGACGCCCGGGTGGCGGGCGCGGAAGGCGCGGGCCAGCCGGGTCACGCCCGGGTCCGTGCTGTCGCCGAGGAGGCCGACCGTGAGGACGGCGGTCCCGGCCGCCGCGGCGACGCGCACCCGCAGCGTGTCGGCCCGGTCGAGCAGGGCACGCGCCTCGGTGAGGAGGACCGCTCCGACGGGGGTGAGGGCGACACCGGCCGACGAACGTTCGAGGAGTACGGCCCCCGTCTCCGCCTCCAGCGCCCTGATCGCACGGCTCAGCGGGGGCTGGCTCATGTGGAGCCGTGCGGCGGCCCGGCCGAAGTGGAGTTCCTCGGCGACGGCCACGAAATAGCGCAGCGTCCGTAGCTCCATGCAGCCACGATACCGATCGGGTATCGAGGGCGCGGATCAGGTCCTGGACAGCCGCACCGCCCCGGCCGTCGAATCGAGGCATGACGACTCACGACGACATCCACCCTGACACCCCGGCGGTATCCGTTGTCGGCCCCGACGACGGCGAGGTGCTGCTGCTCGGCACCACCCGGATGCGCGTCCTGGAGGACGGCCGCACCACCGGCCACCGCCTCGGTCTCGCCGAGTCCGTGCTCGCCCCGCACACCCCCGGGCCGCCGCAGCACCGCCACGCCCAGCACGACGAGGGCTTCTACGTCATCTCCGGCTCGGTGCGCTTCACGGTCGGGGACGACGTTCACGACGCCACGGCGGGCACGCTCGTCATGGTCCCGCCCGGCGCCCCGCACACCTTCGCCAACGTCACCGACGCACCCGCCGTCATGCTCAGCACGTTCACCCCCGACCTGTACGTGCAGTACTTCCGGGACCTGCGGGACATGTTCGCGGCCGGTACGCCGCCGACCCGGCAGGCGCATGCCGAGGTGATGAGCCGGTACGCCACCGAGCCCGCCGCCTCATGAGGGCCGCGTACTGGATCCTGGCCGGTCTGCTCGCCCTCGTCCACCTCTACGGGGGCGGGCTGAAGGCGGTGCGGAGCCGGGAGGGGCTGCGGCCGATGATGGCGTGGGTGGACGACCTGCCGATGGCGGCCGTGCGGGCGATCGGCGCGGTCGAGGTGCTCGGCGCGCTCGGCCTGGTCCTGCCGCCCCTGACCGGGATCGCCCCCTGGCTGGCGGCGGTCGCCGCAGCCGGGTTCGTCCTCCTCCAACTCGGCGCGATCCGGGTTCATGTGCGGATGGGGGACCGTCAACTCGCCCTGAACGGAGGCCTGCTGATCGCGGCGGCGGTGACCTGCGCGCTCGCGCCGGTGTCCTGATCGTGATCAATCGCTGTACAACTCAGTGATCCGGCCATGAGTCTCCTGTGCAGCGCGGATCAAGGAATCTGCGCCTCCGTTCGCACAGGGGGGCCCCTTGGAGACACCAGAAGCGCCACCTGACACACCGCCCGCGACCCGAAGACGGCGCCGCACTCCCGCCCTGATCGCCGGCGCCGCCGCGCTCGGCGTCGTCGCGGGCGCCTGCGTCGGCTACCTCGTCCAGGCCGACCGCGCGCCCACCGCCCTGCCGTCGCTCTCCCAGCCGTCGCTCGCGCAGGCGAAGGGCGCCGGTCCGGAGCCGCTGTCGGCCGCCCAGGACCGGAAGGTGAAGACCGACGGCGATCTGCGCAACCTGCTGCTGCGCAAACCCGCAGGGTCCCGCAAGGCGCTGATCGAGGTGGGCGGCGACGGGTGGATGGACCTGACCGCGTACGCGGAGGAGTTCCAGAGCCCGGCCAACGCGTTCCGCAGGCTGGCCAGGGAGGACGAGCTCCGTCGGGTGGCCGTCGTCGACTGGCGTGAGGGCAGCACGTACACCGCGGAGATCCGGCTGGTCCAGTACCGGGAGACGGAGCGCGGGACGCAGGCCGCCGACGACGCGGACGCCGGGAACGAGAACGCCCAGCCGCCGGACGACCACACCACCGACGGCTGGCCGATACCCGGCACCGGCGACGGCATGGCGTACGTGCACAACAAGCCCGACACGAGCTACGGCGTGAGCCTCTACTCGGCGGAGGCGCACGCGTGGCGCGGGGACATCGCCATGGAGATCTGGATCTACGACACGAAGCCGATCCCGGAGGCGAAGGTCATGGATCTGGCGAAGCGGCAGATGGAGCAGCTGTGAGCGACGACCCGCAACCCCCGCAGCCGGCCGCGGTGCCCGCCGAGCCGACGCAGCCCGTCGGGGCACCCACCGACTCCACGGTCGAGCCGACACGACCTGCCGACAATCCTGCCGACTCCACGACCGAGCCGCCACAGCCCGCCGCGCCCGCCGCGCCTGCCGGGGCCGCCGTGTCTGCCGGGGCTGCTGTGCCTGCCGGGGCCACCGCGCCCCTCGCGTCCGCCGTGTCTGCCGGGGCCGCCACGCCCGCCGTGCCCGCCGGGGCCGCCACGCCCGGCGCGCCCGCCGTGTCTGCCGGGGTCGCCGTGCCTGCCGTGCCCCTGGCGCCCCTCGCGCCCGCTGAGCTTGCCCCCGGGTCCGGCGGGCCCGCCGATGTGCCCCCGCCCGGTGGGAAGCGCCGGGACCGTCGTCGTATCGCCGCCCTCGCCGGTGTGGGCGTGGTGGTCGCGGCCGTTCTCGCGGGGGGCGCGTACACCGTCGTCACCGTCCGTGGCGCGGACCGCGACCCCGGCGCCCCGGTCTGGAGCCTGCCGAAGGCGCCCGAGCAGACCAGGCCGGCCGCGGGCAGCGGGCTGCGGGGGATGCTGCTGCCGTACGGCGACTCGTACGAGCGCGGCCCGGACATGACCCGGTTCGGGTCGGACGCCGCGCTGTCCGGCCGGGAGGCGGACCTGCTGCGCGCGGAGTCGATCAAGGACCTGCCGCGTTCCCAGCAGCGGGCCATGCAGCGGCAGTTCGACCGGAACCCGGTCAAGGGCATGGCGATGCGCAGCTACGTGAACACGGAGGTGCCGTACGCCAACACGTACACCATGCGGATCGTGCTGGCAGAGCTGGGCAGCCGCGGCACTGCCCGCTCCCTGGCCCAGCAGCAGAACGGCTACCTCGGCGCGCTGAAGGTGCTGCGCAAGGGCCCCGCGATCAAGGGGTACGAGAACTCGACCGCGTGCTTCCTGATGGCGTCCGGCTCGGCGGAGACGCTCGACCTGATGTTCTGCGACGGCTACGTCGGTGACGTCCTGGTCACCGCCACGGCCACCGCGGCCAAGCCGCTGAACAAGGGGAGCGCCGCGGACATGCTCCGCGCCCAGCTCGACCGCATCAAGGACCCGGGAGCATCGGTATGACCGTCAACGAGCCGGCGCAGGCCGCACCGGCGGCCGAGGAGATCCCGGTGCCGCCGGTGCCCACGGCGGCGCCCGAGCCCCCGAAGAAGGACCGGCGGCGGCTGCGGGCCGCGCTGCGCTGGGCCGCCGCGGTCGCCGTCTTCGCGGTCGCCGGGTCCGGGACGGCGTACGGCGTGACCCTGCTGGACCGGACCGACGTACCCGGCCTCGCCACCCACTCCGACGGCCGCTGGGACTACCCCGCGCTGGTGAAGCCCCCGCTGCCGGCCGGCAGCCCGGGACCGAACGACGACGCCCGCAACCAGGTCGGCGCCCACTACGCCGACCTGCGCAGACTCGTACTGCCCGCGCCGCGGGGCGCCACCGTGGACCCGGCGCTCAGGGGAACCGACGGCTGGCTGCCGACGAAGACGTTCCTCCAGGAGTTCGCGCACGCGGCGGACCGCACGGAGGTGGGCCAGAAGCTCACCGACAACGGCCTGCGGCACATCGCGGCCCGCGGCTGGACCACCGCCGACGGCACCCACACCCGCGTCTACCTGCTCCAGTTCGACACCGCGTCGATCGCCGAGCACATGCTCAGCAACGACTTCACGGGGTACGAGGCACCGAAGTACCCGGTGCGGGGCGGCGACGCGTACGAGCGGGACCTGGGCTTCCCGGTGGCCGCCCACCTCGATCGCGTGCACACCGCACCGATCCGCGAGAGCAAGCCGTACGGCGCAGAGGAGGTGCGGGAGGCGTACCTGGCCGCGGGCGACACCCTCGCCCTGGTCGTCCAGTCCCGCAAGGGCAGCGCGCTCGCCGTGCCCTTCGAGCAGACCGTCACCCTCCAGGGCGAGCTGCTGAGCTGACCTCGCCAAGAGCCCCGGGGCCCGGCCGCGTAAGCTGGGCCCCGGCTCTGTGTACGCCCACCCTCGCTCAAGGAGCACCCGTGGAGATCTTCTTCGAAACCCTGCTGGTCCTGGTCTGCGTCGGCGTCATCGCCTTCGCCGGACTGACCGTGAAGAAGCTGTACCAGGGCCAGCGCTGAACCACCCCGTCCAGGAACCCGTCTAGGAAACCGCCGACATGATCGAGATTCCGTCCGACCTGCACAAGGACCTGGTCCCGCTCGCCTTCCTGCTGGGCAGCTGGGCCGGCGCGGGCGTCCACGACTTCCCGGGCTCGGAGAAGTGCAACTTCGGCCAGGAGGTCGTCTTCGGCCACGACGGCCGGGACTTCCTGGAGTACCACTCCCAGACCTGGGTGCTGGACAACGACGGGAACAAGGTCCGTCCGCTGGAGACCGAGCACGGCTTCTGGCGCATCGACGCGGACCGCAGGGTCGAGGTCACGATGACCCGCGACGACGGCGTGATCGAGATCTGGTACGGCGAGATGGCCGACAAGAAGCCCCAGATCGACCTCGTGACGGACGCCGTGGCCCGCACCGCCGCCTCCGCGCCCTACACCGGCGGCAAGCGCCTGTACGGCTACGTCAAGAGCGACCTGATGTGGGTCGGCGAGAAGCAGACCCCCGAGGTCGAACTCCGCCCCTACATGTCGGCCCACCTGAAGAAGGTCGTCACCCCGGAGGACGTCGAGCGCTGGGCCAAGGCCCTCCCCGACGACATGCCGGACGACGGCATCGCGTTCTTCAAGTAGCCCTCTGCTGCTTCCTCAAGGCCTCGCCGCGGACCGCCGCCGGGGCCTTGTTCCACGCCCAGGGGTCAACAGTTTTCGCAGTGGCGGGGCTGCCGAGCCCACAAGCGGGAAACCAGCGCCGGGCTCGTGTTCTGTCCGCCGAGGAGTGACCTGGCGAACCCGCCCTAGACTGGGTGTGTGGTGAGCACCGACTGGAAGAGCGACCTCAGGCAGCGCGGCTACCGGCTGACGCCGCAGCGGCAACTCGTGCTCGAAGCCGTGGACACCCTTGAGCACGCGACCCCCGACGACATCCTCGGCGAGGTGCGGAAGACCGCGTCGGGGGTCAACATCTCCACGGTCTACCGGACCCTGGAGCTCCTGGAGGAGCTGGGGCTGGTCAGCCATGCCCATCTGGGGCACGGGGCGCCGACGTACCACCTCGCCGACCGGCACCACCACATCCACCTGGTCTGCCGCGACTGCGAGAACGTGATCGAGGCGGACGTGGCCGTGGCCGCCGAGTTCACCGCCAAGCTGCGGCGGGAGTTCGGCTTCGAGACAGACATGAAGCACTTCGCGATCTTCGGGCGCTGCAAGGACTGCATGCAGCGGGCGGCCGGGACCGCGACCGTCCGGACTTCAATTACCGAGTCGTAGGCTTAGTCGTATGAAGAGCCCCCTGCTGTCCCTGCCCGGAGCGGTGCCCGCCGAGGGCGTGGACGAAGGCGTCGCCGCCCACTACGGCGACCTGTTCCGCGAGCAGCGCGCCCTCGCCGACGGCGCCGGTTTCGTCGACCTGTCCCACCGGGGCGTCGTCGCCGTCACCGGCGAGGACCGGCTGAGCTGGCTGCACCTGCTGCTCACCCAGCACGTCAGCGAGCTGCCCACCGGCGAGGCCACCGAGGCGCTGATCCTCTCCGCCCACGGCCACATCGAGCACGCGCTGTACCTGGTCGACGACGGCACCACGGTCTGGGCCCACGTCGAGCCCGGCACCCAGGAGGCGCTGATCGCCTACCTGGAGTCGATGAAGTTCTTCTACCGGGTCGAGGTCGCCGACCGCACCGCCGACTTCGCGGTCGTCCACCTCCCGGCCGGTTCCATCGCCGAGGTCCCGGACGGGGTCGTCGTCCGCGAGACGGCGTACGGCCGTGACCTCTTCCTGCCCCGGGCGGAGCTGGAGTCGTTCGCCGCGAAGGCGGGCCCGGCCGCCGGGCTCCTCGCCTACGAGGCGCTGCGCGTCGAGCACCACCGGCCCCGGCTCGGCTTCGAGACCGACCACCGCACCATCCCGCACGAGCTGGGCTGGATCGGTACCGCCGTGCACCTGCAGAAGGGCTGCTACCGGGGCCAGGAGACCGTCGCCCGGGTGCAGAACCTCGGCAAGCCGCCGCGCCGCCTGGTCTTCCTGCACCTCGACGGCAGCGAGGTGCACCTGCCGCCGCCGGGCACCGAGATCCGCGTCGCCGACGAGGGCGAGGACGGCCGGAAGATCGGCTTCGTGACGACGTCGGTACGCCACTTCGAACTCGGCCCGGTCGCCCTGGCGTTGGTCAAGCGCAACGTGCCCGCCGACGCCCGGCTGGTCGCGGGGCAGACGGCGGCGGCGCAGGAAGTGATCGTCGAGCCGTAGGGCGACCCTGGAGGGGAGGATTCACATCTCCAGCAGGACGGTGAACGGCCCGTCGTTGGTCAGCGACACCCGCATCTGCGCTCCGAACCGGCCGGTCGCCACGGTTGCCCCGAGCGAGCGCAGCTGCGCGACGACCTCCTCCACGAGCGGCTCGGCGACCTCGCCGGGCGCCGCCGCGTTCCAGGTCGGCCGCCGCCCCTTGCGTGCGTCGCCGTACAGCGTGAACTGACTGATCACGAGCAGCGGCGCAGCGACGTCACTGCACGACTTCTCGTCCGCCAGCATGCGAACGGACCAGAGTTTCCTGGCGAGTTGGGCCGCCTTCTCCTTCGTGTCCGTGTGCGTCACCCCCACCAGCACGCACAGCCCCTCGCCCTCGATCGCGCCCACCGTCTCGCCGTCCACGACGACACTGGCACCGTCCACCCGCTGAACCACCGCTCGCATGCCCACCATCATGCCCGGCGTCCACCCGGCCCCCGCAGCGGGTCCATTTTTGATCCTTAAGGCCCTATCTACGGCCGTTCGGGGGCACTCATTCACATAGCGGCCACTTGGGGTGGCACCATGCTTCCACACGCCAGTCGAGG
>NZ_JBEYFC010000064.1:0-27694 GCF_040634175.1 Streptomyces sp. NPDC007162 | reverse complement strand
TGGCAGACGCGCTAGCTTGAGGTGCTAGTGCCCTTTATCGGGCGTGGGGGTTCAAGTCCCCCCTCGGACACCATCTCAACCAAGAAACCCCTGCTGAGCAGGGGTTTCTTGGTTTTCCGGGGTGCGTGCGGGCGACCACCTCCCGGTGGCTCCGGCCGCACCCGCTCGTGATGTCTCGGAGGTCTGCTCAGCCGCGGCGGCCTATTCGGCCGTCGCCGAGGGCCAGCGTCGCGGTGAACGCGGAGAGTGCCGGCCGGCCGAGCAGCAGGGCGGGCCCGTACGGCCGCTTGCTGTCACGGACGGCGACCGTCGCCTCGTCGACGATCCCGCATTCCACGCAGTCGGACTGTGATGCGGACGCCGAGGACTTCCACCAGGTCACCGGCAGAGTCGACGCGTCGTCAGCGTGCTTCATTCCTTATTCGTTCTTCCTTATCTGGGTGATCAGTTCCACCGACGCCTCGACGGACTCGGCGGCAGACGTGAGGCGTTGCCACGCGGCCCGGTGCGTGGAGACCCGATCACGTTCCTCGATGTACAGGGCGGAGGTCAGCCCTTCCTGGTGGACGACGTCCAGGTCCGTGTGCGGACCGAAGCCCAGGATGCTGAAGGTGCCGGTCAGCCCGGCGTGGAGGGGAGCGTCCGAACGCAACACCTGGATGTTGATGTTCGGGCGCCGCCCCATCGTAAGCAGGCGCCCCAACTGCTCGTACATCAGGGCGGGATCCTCGGTGGTGGAGCGCAGGGCCTGTTCGGAGATGATCGCCCAGAGCGCCAGGGGGTCGCTGTCGCGGGTGAGGACGGCCTGGCGTGCGAGCCGTACTTCGACCAGCGCGTCGACCCGTGCCTCGACCGCCTCGGACATGGCGGTCGCCCGGATGATCTCGCGGGCGTACTCCGCGGTCTGGAGCTGTTGACCTCTTCCGGCACGGCACCGAGTTCGGATCCTTCTACGCGAACATCTGGACGACGATCCAGGAGGCACTGGTCGGCTTCGCCCTCGGGGCCGTCACCGGTGTGGTCTTCGGTGTCGCGCTGGGGCAGAGCCGCTTCCTCGCCGACGTCCTCGGCCCCTACATCAAGATGGTCAACGCGATCCCGCGGATCGTCCTCGGCTCGATCTTCATCGTCGCGTTCGGCATCGGGGTGCTGCCGAAGATCCTGCTCGCCGCGGTGCTGGTGTTCTTCATCGTCTTCTTCAACGCCTTCCAGGGCGTGCGCGAGGTCGACCGCAACATCCTCGCCAACGCCAGGGTGCTCGGCGCCTCCCAGTGGCAGATCATCCGGCACGTCACCGTGCCCTCCGCGCTCACCTGGATCATCGCCAGCCTGCACAGCGCCTTCGGATTCGCCATCGTCGGCGCGTTGGTCGGCGAGGTGCTGGGCGCGCAGAGCGGCCTCGGGCTGGTCATCAAGACCGCGCAGAACAACTTCGACCCCAACGGCGTGTTCGCGACGATGCTCGTCATCTCGGTCATCGTGCTCGGCGCCGAGTGGGTGATCGGCAAGCTGGAGCACCGGTTGCTGTCCTGGCGGCCGCCGGCCCCCTCCGAGGCGGCCAACGCGCTCTGACGCGCCTCCTCCCCTCCCCCGCTCCTCCCTGTTCGACCTCAGCAAAGGAATGTGGCCAGCCATGTCCAGACGACCCGTCGCAGTCGCCGCGTCCGTCCTCACCGTCCTCGCCCTCGGCGCGGTCAGCGCCTGCTCCGGCACTTCGAGCAGCAGCTCCGCGAGCAGCGGCTCGGGCGGCACACCGACCGTGAAGCTCATGGTCGGCGGCATCGACAAGCAGATCTACCTGCCCTACCAGCTCGCGCAGAACCTCGGCTTCTACAAGAAGTACGGCGTCGACGTCCAGCTGAGCACCGAGCAGGACGGCGGTGTCGGCGCCGAGGAGGCCATGGCCTCGGGGCAGGTCGACATGGCCGGCGCCTGGTACAACCACACGATCGAGTTCCAGGCGAAGGGCAAGGCGGTCGAGGACGTCGTCCAGCTGTCCGGCGCGCCGGGCGAGCGGGAGATGTGCACCAAGAAGTCGGGCGTCACCTCGGGCGCCGACTTCAAGGGCAAGACCCTCGGCGTCACCGACCTGGGCTCGGGCACCGACACGCTCACCCAGTTCCTGGCCGCCAAGAAGGGCGTCAGGACCAGCCAGTTCCACCGCATCGGGGTCGGTGCGGGCTCCACCGCCATCGCCGCCCTGCAGAACGGCAAGGTCGACTGTGTGATGACGACACAGCCGACGGTCGCCGCCATCCAGAAGAAGGGGGTCGGGACCTCCGCGATCGACCTGGCCACCACCCAGGGCGCCACGGCGGCCATGGGCGGCGCCTATCCCGCGGCCAGTGTGCTCGCCCGTACCGACTGGGTGGACTCGCACAAGGACACGGTGCAGAAGGTCGTCGACGCGCTCGTCGCCACCATGCACTGGATCAACACGCACAGCGCGGCCGACATAGCGAACAAGCTGCCGGCGTCGTTCGTGTCGAACCAGCTGGTGACCAAGGCCGACTACATCACCGCCCTGACCGAGGACAAGGGCCAGTTCCTCCCCGACGGCATCATGCCGGCCGGTGGCCCGAAGACCTCGCTGGCCACGGAACAGCTCGTCGGCAACGTGAAGGGTTCGGTGGACCTCGGCAAGACGTTCACCAACGACTTCGCCCTCCAGGCCAACAAGACGGAGGGCTTCAAGACCACCACGACCCCGGCCGGGCCGACCGGCTGACCGCTCGCCGGACAGGGGGCCGCTCGGGTGACAGCCACCGGAGCGGCCCCTGGCAGAGCGTGATCAGCGCATGTCCGTGAGGAGGGTGCGGAGTTCGGCCTCCTGACGGGCCGGGGGCATCGGCGGGTTCGGGTGGTCGATGCCGAAGGTCTTCAGGACCTGGTCCATCTGGGCGTCGAGGAACGTCCAGCCGGTGTTGTCCAGCGGCTGCAACGTGGCCTGGTCGGCGTCCCAGAGGTCGCGCAGCGACTGGGCGGCCGCGTGGGCGCCGCTCGCGTTCCCCGACTGCGCGTCCTTGAGCGAGGTCGATGCCAGGGCCCGCAGCGCGTCGACCTTCGTGGCCGGGAACTTCTTCACGGCCTGGCCGGGGGCGAGGTGCACGGTGGAGGTGGCGTCGGTCTCCGGCGCCGGTCCGACGTGCGGCTGGCTGTGCGCCCAGCCCAGAAGGGCCCCGGTGGCGACGGCGAGGAGGCCGAAGCCCGCCAGGGCGACGCGCTCGCGCCGCGGGTCGGCGGTGATCTGCGGGGTGTGTGTGGCGTCGTAGGTCTCGGTCACGTCGGAGCGGGTCACCGTCAGGTAGACGACGGTCGCCAGGATCAGGCCGAGGAAGATCAGGCTGGTGGTGAAGGTGCCCATCGCCAGGCCGGTCGGCTCGCCCGGCGCGGCGACCTTCGGGGAGGCGAGCCAGTCGCCGATGTTGGCGCCCAGCGGGCGGGTCAGGATGTAGGCGAGCCAGAAGGACAGCACGGGGTTCGCGCCGAACTTCCACAGCAGCGTGACCGCCGCGATGAGGCCGAGCGGCAGCAGGACCGAGACTTCGGGGCTCCAGCCGGTGAGCTCCAGGGTCCAGTCGCCGGTCGCGGTGCCGAGGGCGAAGGTGACCAGAACGGTGAGCCAGTAGAACGACTCACGCGGCAGCGTGTTGACCGAGTGGATCGAGAGGGTGCGCTCGCGCAGCCACCACGCGCCGAAGACCACCGCGAGCAGGACCGAGAACACCGTGGTGCTGATCCACAGCGGGACGTTGAGCTGGTCGGTCAGGATGTCGGTGTACAGCGTGCCCGTGACACTGACGACGACCACGGTCAGCCAGTACGGGAACGGTACGTACCGCTTCAGCCGCAGCTGGACGGCCAGGACCACGACGAACACCGCGGTGAAGATCCAGGCCGTGTTCACCAGGCCGACGCCCAGTTTCATGTTGATCCAGTCGGCGAAACTCTCACCGACGGTCGTGCACAGGATCTTGATCACCCAGAACCAGACGGTGACCTCGGGAACCTTGTTCAGCATCAGCCGCCCGCTGCGGTGCGTGCGGGCTTCGCTCGTCGTTGTCATGCGCCGAGGCTGGCTCGCCCAACCTGCACACAACCTGACTACGCGGCCGCCTCCGGCGTGGGGAAGGTCACCTCGACGCGACCGTGACCAGCCGCGATCGCACGGACCGCCACTCCGGCGGACGCGGCGAGCCGCTTGACCACGGCCAGCCCCAGTCCGTGCCCGTCGCCGCCGGTCACGCCCGCCTCGAAGACCCGGTCGACCTCCGCCGGGTCGAACCCCGGGCCGTCGTCGAGGACATCGATCACGACGCCCTGGGGCTGCACGCGCCCCGTGACCCAGACGCGCGAACTCGCGTGCCGCAGGCCGTTCTCCAGCAGGGGTGACAACACGGCCACGACGAGTTCCGTGGCCACGGCGACGTCGACGTCGGCCGGGACGGCGAGTTCGATGGACCGACCGGCGACGGCCTGTCGCGCCGCCGCCCGGAGATCGCAGCGGGTACCGCCGTCGATCCGGGTCCGGGCGGCACCGAGAATCGTGGTGATCGCTGTGTTCAGGCGGTCGACCTCGGTCAGCACGGCCTGAGGTGCCACCTGGTGGCCGGAGAGCTGCGCCAGCTGTGCCTCGCCCCGCAGGGCCGTCAGGGGCGTCCGCAGCTCGTGGGCGATCTCGTCGGTGAGCCGGCGCTCGTCCGCGAGCGCGTTGTCCACGCGGTCGAGCAGGCGGTCGAGCGTTCGGCCGAGCTCCCCGAACTCGTCCCGGGGCACGCCGAGGTCGAAGCGGCGCCCGGGTTCGTGCTCGCCCCAGTCGTCGGCGAGCGCGGCCATGTCGTGGACCACCCGCAACGCGCGGCCCACCACGAGGTGCGCGACGACACCGGCCAGCAGGATCGCGATGCCGCCCAGGATGAGCGACATCGTGAGGCTGCGCTGCTCCGACGTCTCGTACGGAGTCAGGTCGACCCGCACGACCACCATGACGTGGTGGCCTTGCTGGCGGATCGGCTGGGCGTACAGCAGGTCACTGCCGACCGTGGTGGTCCGGGACCGCCCGGAGCCGACCAGGGCGTCGACGCGGTCGCGAACGCCGGCCGGCACGAGTCCGTCGACGAGGTGCCCGTCGGCATACACCCACGAGACCGTGTCCAGTGCTTCGTTGCCGCCCTCGATCAGCACGACGCGGCCACCGCGGACGGCCACGTTCGCCGCCGCCGCTTCCGCGCGGGTGTGCGCCAGAGCGTGCGCGTCGGCGTCGGTCACCCGGCTCAGCAACACGTGGGAGACCACCACCAGGACCGCGACCACCGCTGTCGCGATCAGGACCGCGAGCGCGACGACCCTCCCGCGAAAACCCGTCACTCCCATCGGTAGCCCACCCCGCGGACCGTCGCCAGGCGGTCGGCGACGCCCAGCGCACCGAGTTTGGTCCGCAGCCGGCGAACGAAGGAGTCGAGGGTGTTGTCGCTGACCTGCGCGCCGTGCGGCCAGCCCGCGGCGACGAGGGCGTGGCGGCGTACCGCGTCACCCTGTGCGGCGATGAGCCTGCCCAGCAGCCGGAACTCGGTCGGTGTCAGGCTCTCGCTCGTCGAACCGTAGGTCACGACATGTTTCGCGGGGTCGAGAACGACGCCCCTCGGCGGGGTCGTCGCGGTTGTCCTGCGCAGCAGGGCGCGGACCCGCACCAGCAGCTCCGGGATGTCGAACGGTTTCGTCATGTAGTCGTCGGCTCCCGCCTCGAACCCCCCTACCTTGTGGTGCATGCCGTCCAGCGCGGTGAGCATCAGCACCGGGGCGTCGACGCCACGCGAGCGCAGTGCCAGGCAGACGTCGCGGCCGTCGGCGTCGGGCAGCCCCAGGTCCAGGACGACCAGGTGAGGGACCGGATCGAGCCGGCGCAGCAGGCTGTCCGCGGTGGCGGCGACGGCGACCGTGTGGCCGTCGTGCTCCAGCGCACGCTTGAGCACGTCGCGGACCGCCGCGTCGTCCTCGCACACCACGATGAAAGCCACCGGGGGACCCTAACCGCCGACGCCTGTCGGCGCCGGTGTGGTGTTCGTCGGCGCGGGTGAGGATGACGAGGTGGTGCCGCCGGTCGTGCCGCCGAACAGCCCGCCGCCGGTACCGCCGGCGGTTCCCGCGGTGTCGGTCGGGCTCGGGCCGACACAGTGCTTCCCGTGCCCGCGGCACGGTGCGGTGGTGGGGGTCGGGGTGGCCGACACGGTCGGGGTGGCCGGGGGTGTGCTCGGGGACACGGTGGCGGAGGGCGTGGGCGAGGGTGCGCCGTATTCGTCCGTGGACTGGCCGAGCGCGGGTGCGGGCGGGAACTGCTGGACGGGTTGTCCCTGGAGGGCGGCGGTCATGTAGCCGGTCCACACCTCGGTGGGCATGTCCGCGCCGAAGACCTTGGCGTAGCCGCCGACGCCCTGCATGGACTGGAGGCCGGCGTTCTTCGGGTCCTCCTTGAACATGCTCACGGCCGTGGTCAGCTGCGGGGTGTAGCCGATGAACCAGGCGGACTTGTAGTCGTCGGTGGTACCCGTCTTGCCGGCCGCCGGGCGGCCCAGGGCCTGGGCGTTGGTGCCGGTGCCGTTCTTGACGACGTCCTGGAGGACGTCGGTGACGGTGTCGGCGGTCGAGGCGGGCATGGCCATGGTGCCCTTGGGCTTGTCGAAGCCGGTCAGCTGCCGGCCGTCGGCGACGACCTTGGTCACCGAGTACGGCTCGTGCTGGACTCCGCCGTCGTCGAAGGTGGCGTACGCGTCCGCCATGCGGATCGCCGACGGGGTGGACGTACCGATGTAGAAGCCCGGGGTGTCGTACTGCAGGCTCGTGCGCAGGAGCCCCGCCTTCAGGGCCTCGCCCTCCACGTCGTCGTAGCCGACGTACTCGCCGAGCTGGACGTACGGGGTGTTGACCGACTGCTCCATCGCCTTGCGCAGGGTGATGTAGCCCCACTTCGTGGTGACGTCGTTGCGCTGGTGCAGGAGTCCCGTGGGGTCCTTCGCGTCCGGCAGCTCCTGGCCCTGCTGGTTCTTGATGGTGATGCCGTCGTCGCCGTTGAACTTCGAGTCCGGGGTGATGGGCGAGGCCGGCTGCCCGGGTGAGAGGACGGCGCCGTGGTCGAGAGCGGCGGCCAGGTCGACGGGTTTGAAGGTGGAACCGACCGGGACGCCGGTCGCGTCCGCGTTGTCCGTCCAGTGGCCCTTGTTCCAGCCGGGCCCGCCGTACAGCGCGACGACCGCGCCGGTGGCCGGATCGATCGACGCCGCGCCGACCTGGACGTCCTTGTCGGCCGTGCGGTGCCGCGGATCCAGATGCTTGCGCTCCATCGCCGTGACGGACGCCGACAGGGCGCTGACCTTCTTCTTGTCGAAGGTGGTGTAGATCTGGTAGCCGCCGCGGCCGAGCTGCTGGTCCGTGAGGGACGTGTGGGCCTCGACGTACTTCTGCGCGGCCTGCACCAGGTATCCGGTCTGTCCGGCCATGCCCGCCGACGGCGTGTACGGCTTGGGTGTGGGAAACCCTGCCGCCAGGTACTGCTGTTCCTGGGCCGCGGTGATCTTGTGGATCTTGGCCATCCGGTCCAGCACGTACGTCCAGCGGGCCTTGGCCTGGGCCTTGGCCTGCGGGTCGGTGTCGGCGTGCATGAGCAGGCTCGGTTCGTTGACCGTGGCGGCGATGAAGGCACCCTGGCTGACGTTCAGCTGGAAGGCGTGCACGTGGTAGTAGGTACGGGCCGCGGCCTCGATGCCGTAGGCGTCCCGGCCGTAGTAGCAGGTGTTGAGGTAGCCCTGCAGGATCTGCTGCTTGGACAGCTGGTCACCTATCTTCAGGGAGATCATGATCTCCCTGAGCTTGCGGGTGACCGACTGGTCCTGACTGAGGTAGGTGTTCTTCACGAACTGCTGGGTGATGGTGGACCCCGACTGCACCTCACCGCCCGTGGCCATGTGGTAGACGGCGCGGAGCATGCCCTGCGTGTCGACACCGGGATCGGTGTAGAACGTGGCGTTCTCCGCGGCGAGGAAGTCCCACTGCACCAGCTTCGGAACCTGGGCGAGGTCGACGTTCTGCCGGTTGGTGGACCCCTGGGTGGTCATCACCGAGCCGTCCGACCAGTAGTAGGTGTTGCTCTGCGCCTGGGTGCTGGGGTTCGCGCTGGGAATGGTCGTCGTGGCGTAGGCGTAGCCGAACAGGCCCAGCAGGCCGGCGACGAACAGCAGGAAGGTGCCGGACACCAGCTTCCACGAGGGCAGCCACCGCCGGGGACCGCGTCGGCCGGCCCGCGGGTAGTCGATCAGGCCGCGTCGACGGGGGCGTCCGGCGTCCGCCCGCCGCGTGCCGGCGGCTCGGTGGGCGCGCCCGTCCTGGGACCGCGCGGCCCTGCGCGCGGCGGCCCGGCCACCGTTGTGCATGCCGTCGGGGCCGGACGGTGTGGTCCGCCCCGACGGTCGGCGCCGGTGTTCGCTCATTCTCGCCACTCCTCGGTCAGCGCCCGTCCCCGTCGGCGCCTGGAGGCAGCCCACGGAGTGCGCTCTTGGGGCCCGCCGGGGCGCGCTCGCACCCCCGGCAGCTCCTACATGTCGTAAGAGTAAGGTGCTCGGGCGCCGGGCACGCAGCCGCCCCCTCGACCGCGGGCGTGGGGCCGCGCCGTCTCCGGGGGCTTTGGGCCCCACGTCCGCGGGCGCAGACGGCGAGCGCGAGCGCCGCGACGAGCGAGACGGCACCGCCCAGGACCAGGGTGAAGCGGGCTCCGAGCGTGTCGGACACCAGGCCGACCAGCGGTGCGCCGACGGGGGTGCCGCCGAGGAGGACGAGGAAGTAGACGGACAGGACGCGGCCGCGCAGCGGTGGGTCGGCGTGCAGCTGGATCAGCGCGTTGGCGGTGGTGGTCACGGTCACCGCGGCGCTTCCGGTGAGGAGCAGCAGAAGCAGGAACGAGCCGTAGCCCGGCATGAGACCCTGCGCGATCTCCAGTGCGCCGAAACCGATCGCGCTGGAGGTCAGACGGCGCCGGGTGGGGGGCTTGCCGTGCCGGGCCCGGTGGAGCGCGCCGAGAAGGCCGCCCAGGGCGTAGGCGGCGGAGAGCCAGCCGAAGGAGGCGGCGCCCGTGTGGAACACCGTGACGGCGACGAGCGAGATGGTGACCTGGAAGTTGAGGCCGAAGGTGCCGACGAAGGCGACGAGGCCGATCGGGAGGAGCAGGTCCGGGGTGGTGGCGATGTGGCGGAGCGCCTCGCTCACTCGGGTGGGGCCCGGTCGGGCGCGGACAGGGGCGTCCGGCGCGTCGGTACGGATGGTGATCAGGCCGTGAAGGACGGCCAGGTACGAGACGGTGTTCAGGAGGAACACCGGGCCGATGCCGAAGGCCGCCACGGCCAGGCCGGCGAGGGCCGGTCCGACGGCGCGGGCCACGTTGAACTGGGCGGCGTTCAGGCTGACGGCGCCGGCCGTGTGCTCACGGGAGACGAGTTCGCCGATGTAGGCGTTGCGGGCGGGACTGTCCACGGCGGTGGCGGCGCCGAGGGCGAGGCCCAGCGCGTAGAGGGACGGCAGGTTCACCGCTCCGGTGACCGTGAGCAGTCCCAGCAGGAGCGACTGGGCCGCCATCGCCGTCTGGGTCAGGAGCAGGGTCCGTCGCTTGGGGTACCGGTCGGCCAGCACACCTCCGGTCAGGCCCAGCAGGGTCCCGGGCAGGAACTGCAGCGCGGTCACGATACCCACCGCGCGGCCGCTGTTGCCGGTGGAGTGCAGGACGAGCAGGTCCTGGGCGGCACGCTGCATCCACGTGCCGATGTTGGAGACCAGCTGTCCGAGCAGGTAGCGCCGGAAAGTCCGGACGGCGAGCGCGTGCGTCGCCGGCGGGCCCACGACGGCACTCATGGCGTCCGACGGGCGTGTGTGTCGCCCGCGACGGACACGCCGGCGTCGTCGAGGTGGTGGAAGGTCGGGTGCGGGTGCATGAGGAACGCGTGGTGGGAGATGTTCCACGCGTAGGCGCCGGCCATGGCGAAGGCGACCCGGTCGCCGACGCGCAGCCGTTCGGTCATGATCCGGCTCGCCAGTACGTCCTTGGGCGTGCAGAGCTGTCCGACCAGCGTCACCGGCTCGTCCCGGACCTCCGGACGGGTCCAGGGCCGCGGCCAGGTCTCCCGGGGGATCACCTCGAAGGGCTGGTCGTGCTGTTTCGCGGCCGGGGTGCGCAGGTGGTGGGTGCCTCCGCGCAGGACGGCGAACGCGTGCCCCCGGCTGAACTTGAGATCCAGGACCTCGGTGACGTACCAGCCGCAGTACGCCGTGACCGAGCGGCCGGGCTCGATCCGCAGGGTGAGGTGGGGGTGGCGGGCGAGGATCCGGCGCAGTCCGGCGCCCAGGGCGGGCCAGTCGAACACCCTGGGCGGGTGCGTGTAGTCGACGCCCATGCCGCCGCCGGCGTTGACCTCGCGCAGCTCGACTCCGCGCTCGCGAGCCCAGCTCCCGGCCCAGGCGAGGATCTCGTCGACGAGCAGGAGCTGGGTCCGGGCCCGCAGGCCGCTGGCGAGGTGGAGGTGCAGGCCGCGCAACCGGACGCCCGGGACCGACCGCATCACCTCCAGGCAGCGGTCCAGCTGTACGGGATCCATGCCGAACGGCCCGCCGCCCATGGCCAGGGCGACCGGGCCCACGTCGAGGGGCAGGTTGACGCGCAGCAGGACGTCCACGGTCCGGTCGCCCAGCAGGGTGGTCAGCAGGCGGAGTTCGTGTTCGCTCTCGATGTGCAGGCGCCCGACTCCCGCGTCCAGCGCCCGGGTCAGCTCCTGCGGGGTCTTGCCGGGACCGCCGAAGGCGATCGGCGCGCCCGGGACGACGGCGCGGACGTGGTCCAGTTCGCCGCCGGAGGCCACCTCGAAGCCGTGGACGTGTGCGGCGAGGGTGCGCAGGATCCGGGGGTCGGAGTTGGCCTTGGCCGCGTAGAGCAGCTCGACGCGGTCCGGCAGTGCGGCCCGGATCGCGCGCACGTGGTCGCGCAGCCCGGGCAGGTCGTAGACGTAGGCGGGCAGGTCGTCGTCGGGCAGTGCGGCGACGAGGTCGTACGTCTCGGGCCTCACCGGACCGCCTCGCGGGGGAAGTCCGCGCCGAGCGGGCTGGGCAGGGGCACGTAGCCGGCGTGCCGGTCGGCCTTGCGGGACCAGCGCAGCAGCAGGTTGGCCTTGGCCGGCAGCGGTACGCCGGACAGCAGGGCACGCAGGCGCGGCGGTTCGGCGGCGGTGCGGGCGTAAGCGGCGAGGTGGTCGCGGACCAGGCCCCACAAAGCGGGTTCCAGCGTCGGCTCGAGGTCGGCCAGGGCGCTGAGCATCTCGGCGGTGTGGTTGACGAGGAGGCAGTAGGCGACCCGGTTCCAGCCGTGTTCGGGATCGTAGGTGAGGGGGCCGCGCACGTCGTCAGGGAGGTCCGCGAGGGCCTGCCGGTGACGGCCCGGCAGGAGCTTGGTGCCCTCCAGGTCGCGGAAGAACATCTGCGCGGGCGTGCCGTCGGCCCGGACGCCGACGACGACGTTCTGCAGGTGGGGCTCGAGGACGACGCCGTGTTCGAAGTAGGCGGCCAGGACCGGCGGCAGCAGCAGCCCGAGGTACGCGTCCCACCAGGCCAGGACGTCGCCGTCGCCGCGGGCGAGCAGGTGGGAGACATGGGCCGCGCCGGTCGGGTACTCGTCCGCCACCGCGGCGGCGAGCAGGGGCGTGACCCCGGGACGCAGGTGAGGGCGCAGGCCGGAGCGGACGATGACGGCGAAGCCCTCCAGGAGGGCGGTGGCGCCGGCCGTGTCGAGGGTGCGGTAGCCGGGCTCGGCCAGGAGCGCGCAGTTCGGGAAGCGGTCGGTGAGCCGGGCGAAGACGGGCTGGAGCAGCCGGTTGAGGGCGACGGCCCCGGACAGCTCGTAACTCGCGTGCTTGCGGACGCAGTTGGTGAGGCGGACGTTGAGGCTGAACTTCAGGAACGTGTCGGCCTCCGGCTCGTACAGCGTCCGCACCGACGCGGTCGGCACCAGCTCCGGGCCGCCCGTGCCGGTGTCCACGACGTCTCCGGCGGCGACCGCCTCACGCAGCCGGTCGTGGTCCTTCAGCAGCCGGTACTGCCAGGGGTGCACGGGGAGTACGGCGAACTCCGGGCCGGCCACCGGGTGCAGCGCGTCCAGCGCGTGCGGCTCGCCCTCCTCCCGTACGAGGTGGCGGCGCACGGCCAGGTAGCGCAGGCGGAAGCGGGTGCCGGTCTCCGGGCCGTACGCCAGCCAGTCCGCCGGGTCGCCGGTGCGGGCCTTGGGCGTGGGGTGGAAGCGGTGGCCGAACACCAGGGACTGCTCCGAGGCGACGTACGGGTCCGCGGGCGCGCAGGCACCCGCCCGCTCCTCCAGGACGACGCGGATCGTCTCCCGGCTGTCCGCCACCTGGTCCGGGAACTCCTCGTTGGCCAGGCCCGTGCGCTGTTCCAGTTCGTCCTGGACGCAGGCGGCCAGCTCGCGCCAGTCCACGCTCACCCAGGCGTCGCCGTCGAGCCGCTGCACCGAGCCCAGGAAGCGATGCGCTCCGATCAGCGAGGTCCGCCGCAGCGCGGCACGCAGCAGCAGGCCCCGGCGGGGCAGTCGGAGCAGGAGGTGGTCGTCGACGACCGTCACCTGGTGCTCGGGGGCGGACACCTCGCGGATCAGACAGTTGAGCAGTGTGTGGGCCGTGACGAGGTCGGCCGTCCGTGACGGCTCGGCGGTCAGGGCGAGGGCGGTGGTGGCGCGGTCGGTGGTGGCGAGGGCGGTGGTGGCGCGGTCGGTGGTGGCGAGGGCGGTGGTGGCGCGGTCGGTGGTGGCGCGGTCGGTGGTGGCGCGGTCGGTGGTGGCGCGGTCGGTGGTGGCGCGGTCGGTGCCGGTGGTCATGTGGTCGCTCCTGGGGGAAAGCGGTCGGTGTCGGAGGTCAACGGCACAGCGCCAGGGGGTTGGGAACGGACGTCCATTGCGCGGCGCCCGGGTTCGCGGACAGGCGCATGGCGACGGTCGCCTTCAACGGCATCGTGTCCCCGAAGAACGCCGCCGCGTCCTCCTGGTCCGGCAGGTCGGCGAAGACACGGCGCCCGACCTCGGCGACCGTGCCCCACAGCGTCCGCGGCTCAGCCGCCCGGGTCCGGCCGAGGACGTCGACCAGCTCGCTGAAGACGCCGCTGACCAGGCCCCCGAAGAGCTTGGTGCGCAGCGCGCCGATGTCGTCCCCGGCCCGGGTGCCGAGCAGCGGCGGCAGCGTGAAACCGCACCGGGCCAGGCGGCGCGGGCTGACCCGGACGCCGTCCAGGTCCCGGTACAGCACCCGCACCGGCCGTCCGTCCCGCAGGACGACCAGGGTGTTCTGGCCGTGTGCCTCGAGGGCCACCCCCATGGACAGCAGCGTCAGGGCCGGCGGCAGGACGAGGCCGGCGAGGTCCGCCAGCCAGCGCACCGGGTCCCCCGACACCACGGCGGCTCCGGTCGCGTGCACGGCCGTGAGCGGCACGGCGATCTCACCGGCGTCGAGGTGGCACTCGGTCGATTCGCGGATCATGGCCGTCAGGCTCGCGGAAGGCCGCCCGTCCACGCACACCGAGCCGCCGCCCAGCTCCCGCAGGACGCGCAGGCCGCCGCCGTGTCCGGCCTTGTCGATGACGGCCGCGACCAGCTCGGACAGCGGGGGGCCGTCGGCGACCTCGGCCGCGGAGACGGTGCGCCGGTAGTTGGTGACCTGGACGTCGAGCGCGGTCTTGACGTGGCAGCCGGGCAGGGCGCCGCCCAGCGGCGCGAGGGTACGCAGCGACAGCAGCGGGCGGGCCGGGACCGTCTCCTCGACGACCACCAGGTCGCGGTGGTGCCGGAGCACGTGGTCGCGCTGCCAGGGGTGCACCGGCAGCAGGTGGGCGTCGCCGTCGCGCAGGGTCGCCGGCCAGTCGCCGGCACCCTGCCAGCGGTCGGCCGGGACCCGGAGCAGCGCCAGCCGGACGACCGGGTGGTGTTCGGGCGCGTAGGCGAGCACGTCGGTGACGGACATGCCGGTGCGGGTCCGGCAGCAGGGGTGCTGCGGGTGGCCGTCGACGACCGCCTGCTCGGCATCCGCCGAGTCGGACGGAGCGGCCTGCCGGCCCGCGTTCGCGGCTCTGGCGAGGGCCAGGTTGACGACGCTGTTGTCGAGTTCGGCCGCCAGCCGCTGCGCCGCGGTGGTACGCAGTCCCAGCTGCGCCAGCAGCCGGGCCGGGTCGCCGATCGGTCCCTCCGGCCCCGACACGGCGAAGTCGGGCGGTACGTCGGCGAACGGCCGCGCGGCCGCCTCGGCCGCCGAGAGCGAACCGCCCCGTCGCAGATGGACGACCAGGGATCCGGACGCACGGCGACGCGTGGTCACACCGGGCAGGGGTTCTCGTGCGAAGGCGCCCCACAGGCGGGCGAGCACGGTGGCGCGTGCTCCCGGGAGCGCGGTCGCGAAGGGCTCCACCAGGTCCGGGCGGACGCGGCGCAGTTCGTCGATGGGCATGCGGTGTCCCTGGTTCTCGCGGTGGCGGGTGGTCCGGTGGTGCTCCGGTGGCACCGACCGCCCGGCCGACGCTACGGGAAGACGATCAAGGGAACTGCCAGAGCGAAGACAGCGAGAGGAGCGCGGACACCCCTGAAACAGCGTTTCTCCCGGCGCGGTTCCGGCCGGACCGGCAGCGGAGGGCGCCGGGGCCCGCGGGCTGACCCTGGACCAGCATCCGGCTCTCACCTGGGAGACCGGGGGCGGCCGTCCGACGTCTTAACTCTCGGCTTACGCCACGCTGGCCGGGCCCTTGATGTCGTCAGGAAACCGCGCCCCACCGAATGAGCCGGTCGTGGAAGATCACTGACTCGGGGGAGCTTGCGGCGTTTGCGCCACGCGCCGGGGCCGGCGTCTGTGAGCCTGTCGGCATGCGTGTCTTGCTGATCGAGGACGACGAGCGGGTGGCCGGGCCGCTGACGGAGGGGCTGCGCCGGTTCGGGTTCACCGTGGACCACGCCAGAACGGGGGCCGAGGGCCTCGCCGCGGTGGAGGCGGCGATGGTGCTGCTGGACCTGGGGCTGCCCGACATGGACGGCATCGACGTCTGCCGGGCGCTGCGGTCCCGCTCGGCCGTGCCGATCATCATGATCACGGCCAGGGACGACGAGGTGGACCGGGTGCTCGGGCTCGAACTGGGCGCGGACGACTACGTCTCCAAGCCGTTCGGTGTGCGGGAGCTCGTCGCCCGGATCCGTGCCGTCACCCGCCGTGCCCGCCCGGCCCTCGCCGACTCCCCGGCTGGCTCGGCGCGGCCCGCCGACGGCCCTGATCGTCCCGGGACGCCCGGCGTCCAGCGGATCGGCCCCCTGACCATCGACTGCCGCACCCGGCAGGTACGCCTGCACCGGTCGTCCATCGCCCTCGCACCCAAGGAGTTCGACCTGCTCGCCTGCCTGGCGGAGGACCCCGGTGCCGTCTGCTCCCGCCGGCAGATCCTCGACACGGTCTGGGAACCGAACTTCTTCGGCCCCACCAAGACCCTGGACGTCCACATCGCCGCGCTGCGCCGCAAACTCGGCGACGCGTCCTGGATCGAGAACATCCGCGGGATCGGCTTCCGCCTCGTCCCCCCGGCAGAGATCCGGTGACGCGTCGCCTCCTGCTCAGCCACCTGGGCCTGATACTGCTCGTCCTGCTCGCGCTCGAAGTGCCCTTCGGCGTCTTCTACGCCCGCAGCGAGCTGGCCCGCTTCTCCCGTACGGCGGAGCAGGGGGCGATGACGCTCGCCGAGGTGTGCGAGGACAAGATGGAGCACGGGCTGACGGCCGACCTGCCCGACCTCGCCCTCGCGTACGGGCGGCGGACCGGCGCCACCGTGCTCGTCGCCGACCGCCGGGGCGTCGTCCTCACCGACACCGCTGCCCACGCCCTGGCCGGCACGGACCTGTCCGCGGAGCCGGACATCTCCACGGCGCTGCGCGATCGCCCCGCCGTCGGCACGCGCCGGGCCCCGTCCGCGGACGCTGGACTCCTCTTCGTCACCGTGCCGGGCGGCTCCGCCCCCACCGTCGCCTGTGTGGTGCGAACGGTGTACGCGCTGGGCCCGGTCAAGGCCAGGGTGCGCACCACCTGGCTGGTCCTGGCCGCCGTCGGTCTCGGAGTCCTCGCCGCGGCCTCGCTGATCGGGTTCGCTCTTGCGCGTTCGATCACCCGCCCCGTGCAGGCCCTGGAACGCGCCACCGCGCAACTCGCCGAAGGCCGGATCACCGATCCGCCGGACACCGGCCACGGGCCGCCGGAACTGCGCAGGCTCACCGCGTCGTTCACCCGGACCGCGACCCGGCTCCAGCACCTGCTCCAGGCTCAGCAGGCGTTCGCCTCCGACGTGTCACACCAGCTGAAGACACCCCTGACCTCGCTGCGCCTGCGTCTGGAGAACTTCGAGCCGCACCTCGCCCCGTGCGCCCAGGACAGCCTCGACCGGGCGCTCGGGGAGCTGGAGCGGCTCAGCCGCATGGTGCAGGGGCTGCTGGCACTGGCACGGCTGGAGAACACGGAGATCCGGGCAGAAGCCGCCGATCTGAACGCCGTCGTCTCCGGCCGCGCGGACATCTGGACGGCCTTCGCCGACGAACAGCAGGTCGGCATCCGCGTGACCGGAGGCACGTCCGTGCCGGTGCTGGCGGTCCCCGGCGCACTGGAACAGATCATCGACAACCTGCTCTCCAACGCGCTCCGCGTGTCCGCACCGGGAACCGCCGTCACACTGGCCGTCGTCACCGCCCCCGCGCGGGGCGCCCGTACCCCGGCCATGGCCGAGCTGCACGTGATCGACCAGGGTCCCGGCATGACCGAGGCCGAACGGCACCGGGCCTTCGACCGCTTCTGGCGTGCTCCCCACGCCGACCACGACGGGACCGGCCTCGGCCTGCCCCTGGTGCGGCACCTCACCCGCGCGGGAGGGGGCGAGGTCACCCTGGAGGCGGCCCCCGGCGGTGGACTCGACGCCGTGGTCCGCCTCCGGCACGCCGAATGCCACGACCAGTGCCCGGTACCCGTTGCACATGCCGGGCATCCCGACCCGAGGCCCTGCCACTGACCGGCCTCGCGACCGGTCGAGGGTCTCTCTCCGCCACGAAAGGGCGGAGCGTGCGTTGAGTGCTCGAACACGCCGGTCACGGGGCCGCACGGTGATCGCCCGCGAGGTAACCCGCGCCGGAGACGCGGCTCTGCTGATCGGCTTCGGCGCGGGTCTCAACTGCGCGGGACAGGTGGTGCTGCTGCCCTGACCCGGCGCCTCTTGTGCTGTCCCCGCCGCTGAGGGCGGGGACCGGTCATCGTTCCGTGCCGCCGTTCGAGGCGGACTGGGAGAAGCCGTCGTGCCATGCCGCCTTCGCGCCCGAGTCGCCGATGCGGTAGACGTCCACCACGGCGCCCGCCGCCACCACCAGCGAAAGGACCACCGCCGCCACGCGCAGCGGCGTGCCGGACCAGACGGAGCCGCCCGCGGACTCCGGGCCGGACGCCGCGGCCGACGACCGGGCGGCCCACCAGACCAGGGCCGCCAGCAGGAACAGGCCCGCGGCCCAGGGAAGCAGCCCGTCCCCGAGGTCGGCGTGCCGGCGCACCAGGGCGTCGTCGGTGACGTGGCGCTCCAGCCATTCACCCGCCTGCGTGGTGAGCGGCACGCCGATCAGCGTGACCAGCGCGAGCACCGGCAGCACCACGCCCATGCGCAGGGCCGCCCGACGCGAGACCGCCGCGACCACGAGCGCCAGTGCGGTCAAGGGGACGAGCACCACGACGAGGTGCACGAGCAGGACATGGGCGGGCAGGCCGTTTATCAGGGTCATGAACAGGTCCTTGGGGGGTGTGGGTGAGAAAGCCGGTGGGACGCCTGGTGCGAAGGCGCGCCAGCGTTGCACAGGAACCTCTGAGTCCCCTCTCAAGGACGGCGCTTTCCGGTCAGGGCGCAGTGGACGTCGACGACTCCCGGTACGGACCGGGCCAGCAGGGTGGCCAGCGGGACGAGCACCGTGTCCTCGACGCGTCCGGTGAGCGTGACGACCCCGTCGCACACCTCGACGGCCACGGGTGCCGGGAAGGTGCCGAAGAGATGGCCGACCACCTGCCGGCGTACCTCCTCGGCGATGTCCTCGTCGTCGCGCAGGAAGACCTTCAGCAGGTCGGAGCGGCTGACGATGCCCACGAGCGCCCCGTCGTGACCGACGACCGGCAGCCGCTTCACCCCGCAGCGGGCCATCAGACGGGCGGCGTGGGCGAGGGAGGCCCCGGGCGGCACGGTGACGGCCGGGGCGGTCATCAGCTCACCCGCGGTCACCGCATCCGCCTTGCGGACGTCAGCCAGGTGCCGCAGCTGCTCCCGGGGGTTCTCCCCGCCCTCGCGGTACACCTCCTTGGGCAGCAGGTCCGCCTCCGAGACGACACCGGTCACGTGTCCGTCGCCGTCCAGCACGGGAAGGGCACTGACGCGCCACTCCCCCATGGTCTTCACGATGTCCTTGAAGGTCGCGCCCGTGCGCAGGGCGACGACGGTGCGGGTCATCACGTCGTCGACGGTCGGAGCGGTCGGCTCGGTCGGAGTAGCGTCCACGTCCTCAGCCTGCGTCGGCGAGACCGTTCGCGGCTTGGGCCGAGTGGCCCCTCGCGGGGTTCGTGCGGCCCATGCCCGCCACGGTGGTGAGCGGCCACGCTGGGAGCGGGGCCCGGTGAAGGGAGTCATCGTGACCGCTCAGCACGTGGACGCGAACACGCTGACCGCACTCGTGGCCGACGCCACGGCGGCGCCGTCGCTGCACAACGCACAGCCCTGGAAGTTCCGGTACCTGACCGCCGACGGCGTCCTGCGCCTGTACGCCGATCTCTCGCGCGCGCTGCCGCGCACCGACCCGGACGCCCGCGGCCTGCACCTGGGATGCGGTGCCGCGCTGTTCAACCTGCGGGTGGCCGCCTGTGCGGCCGGGTGGGCCCCGGTGGTACGGCTGCTGCCGGATCCGGCGGACCCTGCGCTGCTCGTCGAAGTGACCCTGGACGCCACCGACCCGCCCGACCCGGCCCTCGCCCGCCTGTACCCGGCGGTCCCCCGGCGCCACTCCAGTCGCCATCCCTTCAGCGAGCGGTCGATACCGGCCGACCTGCGGGAGCGGCTGTGCGAGGCGGCGGACGCCGAGGGGGCGCAGCTGGTCTTCCCCGGCACCTGGCACGTGCACGAGCTGCTGGAACTGGTGCAGGACGCCGAGGGCCGGGAAGCGGTCGACCCCGCCCTGCGCGCCGAGACGGCCCGCTGGGTCCGGTCCGGCCCCGCGGGCGCCTCCCCGGCGTCGGACGGCATCCCCGTCGATGCGCTCGGCCCCGGCCGGTACGGTCCCGCGACGCCGGTGCGTGACTTCGCCGCCGGGCACACGGTGCCGGGCCGCGGCTGGGCGGTGTTCGAGAGGAATCCGCACCTCGCGCTGCTGGGTACCGGCCGGGACGGGCCGGCGGACTGGCTGCGCGCGGGGCAGGCGCTGGAGCGGGTGCTGCTCACGGCCACGGTCGGCGGGCTGGTCGCCTCGATGGTGTCCCAGACCCTGGAGTGGCCCGAGCTGCGCCGGGTGACCCGCGACCCGGGATCCGGCATGGCCCATGTGCAGATGGTGATCCGGCTCGGCTACGGCCCCCTCGGCCACCCCAGCCCCCGGCGTCCGGTGACCGAGGTGCTCGACGTCGTCCCGTCGCACCGCCAGGAGGTGGCGTATGAAGGTGTCCGAGGCGATGACCGCCCCGCCGGTGACGGTGGCCCCTGACGTGGGACTGGCCGAGGCGGCCCGGCGGATGGCGGCGGCCTCCGTCGGCTCGGTGCTGGTCGTCGACGACGAGGGGGTGCTGGTCGGTATCGTGCGGGGGGCGGTCTGCGGGGGGCGGGAGTACGAGCACGCAGGTCTCACCCGGTTCGACGCACACCGTGCGGTCCGGCAGCCGGATGTCGATCGGCGACTCGTCGGACGACGGCACGGTCACCTCCAGGTGCCCGCGCCGCAGCCGCAGCCGTACGCCCCAATGCCCCCGGTAGCGAAGGGACATGCCGTACGACGACAGTTCCGGCAGCGGCACCGGGTCGACCCAGAGCGCTCCGTCGCGGGTCTCCAGCCCGGTCAGCCCGCGCTGCACGAGGTCGAGGGTGCCCGCCATGGCGCCCAGGTGGATGCCCTCTCCGGTGGTGCCGCCCTGGACGTCGGCGATGTCGCCGCGCAGCGACTCCTGGACGAACCTCCAGGCGTCGGCGCGCCGGTCGCGGGCCAGGACCCAGCCGTGCACCAGACCGCTGAGGGTCGAGCCGTGGCTGGTGCGGCACAGGTAGTGATCGACCGTGCGGGTCCAGGTCGCCTCGTCGAGTTCGTGACCCAACCGGGCGAACAGGGAACGGAGTTCGGCGGGTGAGAAGAGGTACCCGAGCATCAGGACGTCGGCCTGCTTGGATGCCTTGTAGCGGTTGACGGTGTCCCCTTCGGCCTCCAGGATGCGGTCCAGCCGGCGGATGTCGCCGTACCGTTCGCGGTAGCCGTCCCAGTCGAGTTCGGTGAGATCGCCGTAGCCCTCGAACTGGCTGATGACACCGTCGTGGAAGGGCACGTGGAGGGTGCGTGACACCTCCTGCCAGCGGTGCAGTTCGGCGTCGTCCAGGCCCGTGCGTCCGGTGAGTTCGCGGCGGCGCGGCTCGGGCAGGGTGTCCAGCAGTTCCAGGGTGCGGGCGAGGACCCAGGCGGCGGTGACGTTGGTGTACGCGTTGTCGTCGAGGCCGGGCCGGGGGGCGCCGGGGTAGGCGTCGTGGTACTCGTCGGGGCCGACCACACCGCGGATGCGGTGCCGTTCGAGGTGGTCGTCCCAGGTGGCCGAGTCCGCCCAGAAGCGGGCGATCTGCAGGAGCATCTCGGCGCCCTTGGTGTGCCGGAACTCGGTGTCGCCGCTCGCCTCGCAGTACCGCCACACGTTGTAGGCCACCGCCGAGCCGACGTGCCGCTGGAGGTGCGAGTGGTCCGGCAGCCAGCGTCCCGACCTCGGGTTGAGGTGCAGTGCCTGGGACTCCTCACGTCCGTCGGTGGCGCTCTGCCACGGGTACATCGCGCCGCGCCGGCCGATCGCGCGGGCGGCGGCGCGGGCCCGCTCCAGACGCCGGTACCGGTAGTGGAGCAGGGCGCGGGAGACCTCGGGGAAGTGCAGGTCGAGGAAGGGCAGGACGAACAGTTCGTCCCAGAAGACATGACCGCGGTACGCCTCGCCGTGCAGGCCCCTGGCCGGGACGCCGACGTCCAGGTCGGCGGTGTGCGGTGAGAGCGTCTGCAGCACGTGGAAGAGGTGCAGCCGCAGGATCTGGCCGGCCCTGCCGGGGACGTCCAGGGCGGTCCGGCGCCACAGCTGGTCCCAGGCCCGCCGGTGTGTCCCCAGCAGCGCGTCGAATCCGGGGGCGTCGCCGACCCGGTCGACGGCGGCTGCCACCGGGTCGGCGATCGCGCGGTCGCGGGAGGTGTGCACGGCGACGGTCTTGTCCACGGTGCGGGTACGGCCGGGCGCCAGCGGCAGCCGCAGCCGCTGTACGGCTCTGCGGGGGCCGTCGCCCTCCGGGACCAAGGCGGCCGGGCCGAGGCGGGCGGCCATGCCGATCCGGATGTCCGAGGTGCGGGTACGGCAGCGCAGCCACACCGTGTCCGGGGCAGCGGTACCGGTGCGCACGCGGGCCAGGTGACGGCCGTCCAGATCACGGTAGCGGGCCACCCCGGCGTTGCGGACGTCCGCGTCGAGCGCCGCCTCCACCTCCAGTTCACCGGTGAATCCCTCGGCGGTGAACTCGGTGCGCAGGGCCGCGAGATGCGGGTCCGCCATGTGCACCAGCCGCCGCTGGCGCACGTCCAGCACCCGCCCGGCACCGAGCGCGTACCGGGTCCGGCGTTCCAGCACCCCGTCCGTCAGGTGCAGGATCTGGCGGTGCTCCAGTACGGGCGTGGTGTCCGGGGTGAGCCAGTCCCCGCCCGGCAGCCGGAACCGCAGCGGCAGCCAGTTCGGGAGGTTGACCAGGTCCTCGTTCTCGACCCGGTGTCCGGCGACCCGAGAGGTGAGCCGGTCGTAGCAGCCGGCCACGTAGGTGCCGGGGTAGTGCACGTCGTCCGCCGCGCACTCCGGCAGGGCGCCCCGGGTGGCGAAGTAGCCGTTCCCGAGCGTGCACAGCGACTCCCTGAGCCGCTCGTCGGCGGGTACGTAACCGTCGTACTCCCACCTCACCTCGGTGCTCCCCTCGCCACCCGGCGGCGATCACACGGTGTGCGGTACGACGGCCACCGGGCAGTCCGCCTGGTGCAGCACGGCGTGGACCACCCGGCCGAGTTGCAGGCCGTGGTGGCCGTACCGGCGGCGGGCGCCCAGCACCACGAGGTCGGCGGCGGCCGAGCGGTGCACCAGGACCCGGTGGGCCGGGCCCTCGACCGTCACGGAACGTACCCGCACGTCCGGGTACTCGGCCGCCGGTTCGCGCAGCAGCGCGTCGAGCAGCGCCGAGGCCCGCGCCTCGGCCTCCCGGGCGGGCACCTCGGCCGTGCCGGGCTGCCGCCAGGCGCGGACCACGTCCAGGACGCAGCCGCGCACCGCGGCCTCGCGGAAGGCGAAGCGCGCGGCCGCGGCGCCGCAGTCCGGGTCGGCGGCGCCGAGCAGGATCCGCTCGTGGGTGCCCGCCAGGCCCGCCGCGTCCCCGCGGACCACGGTCACCGGGCAGTGCGCCCGGCCCGCGACCGCCAGGCCGACCGAGCCGAGGAGCAGTCCCTTCAGCTCACCGCGGCCCCGCGACCCGGTGACGACCAGGGAAGCGTTGTTGCCCTCGTGCAGCAGGGCGTCCACCGCGTCCTCGGGGAGGATGTCGGTGGTGACCTTCACGTCCGGGGCACGCCGGGCCGCGCGGTCCGCCGCCGAGGCGACGATGTGCTCGGCCAGCACGCGTTCGGACGGGCGCTCGGCGCCCACCTCGGGGAGGCCGCCCTCGTAGCGCTCCCACAGGGACCCGTAGACCAGCCGCAGCGGCACGTCGTGGCGGGTGGCCTCGTCCGCCGCCCAGTCGACCGCCTGCAGGCTGCCGTCGGATCCGTCGACGCCCACGACCAGGGGAAGCGTCATCGTCGTCATCGTCCCCACCGCCATTCCTCGGACTGCCACCTCGCGCGGCAGGTGGATCCCCTTTCACCTTCGCACCGGCGGCCGGCCGGCAGGAGGGGCCACCCGGCCCCTTCGGCCGCCCCGCTCAGCCCTGGCGCCGGTGCCGGGCCGGGCCCACGCTGGGATGGGAGGAGAGCTAGGAGGCAACCATGCACGGCAGCCCGCACACCGTCGGCGACGTGATGACCCGCAGTGCGGTCGCCGTCGGCCGTGACGCCCCGTTCAAGGACGTCGTCTCGTTGATGGACCAGTGGAAGGTCAGCGCTCTGCCCGTGCTGGAGGGCGACGGCAGGGTGATCGGCGTCGTGTCCGAGGCCGATCTGCTGTTCAAGGAGGAGTTCCGGGACAGCGATCCCGACCGGTTCGTGCAACGCGAGCGGCTCGCCGACCTGGCCAAGGCCGGCGGGGTGACCGCCGGTGAGCTGATGAGCGCGCCCGCGGTGACCGTGCACCCCGACGCCACCCTGGCCGAGGCGGCGCGCATCATGGCCCGGCGCGGCGTCAAGCGGCTGCCCGTGGTGGACGGCGTGGGCATGCTCAGGGGCATCGTCAGCCGGGCCGACCTGCTCAAGGTGTTCCTGCGTGAGGACGAGGAACTCACCGAGGAGGTGCGCCGGGAGGTCGTCGACCGGCTGTTCCCCCTCTCCGCCGACCACATCCAGGTCGAGGTCAGCGAGGGAGTCGTGACTCTCTCCGGCTGGATCGACGGGACGGATCTGGCGCCGGTCGCCGACCGGCTGGCACGCGCCGTGGAAGGCGTGGTCGACGTGCGCTGCCGGCTGGCCCCCGTCTCCGTCAGGAACGACAACGGCTGAACCGACCGAGGAGTGACCGCCATGCACGGCACGCCGCACATCGTCAGCGACGTCATGACGACGACCGTCGTCAGCGTCGGACGCGAGGCCTCCTTCAAGGAACTCGTTCGGCTGATGCGGGACTGGCGGGTCAGCGCCCTGCCCGTGGTCGAGGGCGAGGGCCGGGTCGTCGGCGTCGTCTCCGAGGCGGACCTGCTGCACAGGGAGGAGCTCCGGGACGGCGACCCCGACCGGTACGGCCGGCAGCGCCGCGTCGACGCCTCGGTCGAGGCCGGTGCCCTGACCGCGGGCGAGCTGATGACCTCACCCGCGCTCACCGTCCCCGCCGACGCCACGCTCGCGCAGGCCGCGCGCGTCATGGCACGGGCGAAGGTGAAGCGCCTGCCCGTGACCGACGGTCTGGGCGTCCTGCAGGGCGTGGTGAGCCGCGCCGACCTGTTGAAGGTCTTCCTGCGCGACGACGAGGAGATCGCCGAGGAGGTCCGCCGCGAGATCGTGTCGTACCTCTTCCCCGCCCCCGACTCGGTGCTGCGCGTCAACGTCCACGACGGGGTCGTGACGCTCGCGGGCCGGGTCCGGGACACCTCCCTGGTGCCCGTGGGGGCTCGCCTGGTCAGGGCCGTCGAGGGCGTGGTGGACGTGGAGTTCGACCTGTCCCCGGCCCCGGTGCCCGCTCCCCCGGCGGGCCGGGACCGCACAAGTGGGGCCGGACGGCCCTAGCAAGCCCCGCCGCGCGGCGCGATGATCCTCCTGGGCAGCCGCGGCCGCCCGGGCAGCCGCCGAGGACGAGAGGTCGTCATGACGCAGTCACGCACCTTCACGCAGCAGGATCCGATCCGGGTGTTCCTGCTGGACGACCACGAGGTCGTCCGGCGTGGCATCACCGACCTCCTCGACGCGGAGCCCGACATCTCGGTCGTCGGCGACGCCGGTACGGTCGAGCAGGCCCTCGCCCGCGGCCCGGCGCTGCGTCCGCACGTGGCCGTCCTGGACGTCCGCCTGCCCGACGGCGACGGCATCACGGTCTGCCGGGAACTGCGCGACCAGATGCCCGCCCTGGCCTGCCTGATGCTGACGTCGTTCGACGACGAGGAGGCCCTGCTCGACGCGATCATGGCGGGGGCGTCCGGCTACGTCCTCAAGCAGATCAAGGGCTCCGACCTGGTCTCCGCGGTCCGCACGGTCGCCTCCGGCCAGTCGATGCTGGACCCCGCGACCACCGCCCGCCTGATGCGCTCCCTGCGCGCCGACCCCGCCGACACGCCGTCCGTGCCCGCCGAACTGGCGAGCCTGTCGCCCCGCGAACGCGACATCCTCGCCCTGATCGGCGACGGCCTCACCAACCGCGAGATCGGCAAGAAGCTCTACCTCTCCGAGAAGACCGTCAAGAACCACATCTCCCGCCTGCTCGCCAAGCTGGGTGTACAGCGCCGGGTGCAGGCCGCGGTCATCGCCTCCCACCTGGAGCAGCCGGCGGCCGGCGGCCACCCGGCCAGGTGACGGAGCACCATCCCGCGCACAAGAAGGCCAACAGTGCGCCGTACCAGACAGGTTCGGCCGGTCACGGCCAGTAAACGACTTCTCCCCGCCCGAGCGCGCCACACGCGCTGAGATGACCGCAGTAACCGGCGGGAAAGGGGTGGGGCGGACATGGCCGGCTCCCTCGAAGGCGAGCGCACGCGGGTGATGGTCACGACGGAGGCCGAGCGCTGCGGGTGCGGTCGTGCCACGGCGTCCGGGGAGGGGACCGGTGCTGCGGAGGAACGCTTCCGCGGTCTGCTGGAGGCCGCGCCGGACGCGATGGTCATCGTCGACGGCTCGGGCATCATCAAGCTGGTCAACGCCCAGACCGAGGCGCTCTTCGGCTATCGGCGGGAGGAACTCCTCGGCCGCCCGGTCGAGTTGCTGATACCGACCCGCTTCCACAGCCAGCACACCCGGCACCGGGGCGGCTACTCGGCCAACCGCCAGGTCCGGCCGATGGGTGCCGGCCTGGAGCTGCACGGGCTGCGCAAGGACGGCACCGAGTTCCCGGTGGAGATCAGCCTCAGCCCGATGGAGACGGAGGACGGGCTGCTGGTGTCCGCCGCCGTGCGCGACGTCAGCGACCGCAAGGCGGCCGAGGCCCGGATCAACGAGCTGGCCGCCCTCGTGGAGTCCTCCCAGGACGCGATCCTCGCCAAGACCCTCGACGGGTACATCACGTACTGGAACGCGGCGGCGCAGGACCTCTACGGCTACACTGCCGAGGAAGCCATCGGACGGCACGTGTCCATGCTCGCCCCGCCCGAACTGCGGGAGGACATCCGCGCGTTGCTGGCCCGGCTGCGCAAGGGCGAGAAGGTCGAGCACTTCGAGACGCTGCGCGTGACCCGTTCGGGAGCGCTGCTCGACGTGGACGTCACCCTGTGGCCGACGCGGGACACCCGCGGTCGGGTCGTCGGCGCCTGCGCGATCGTCCGGGACATCAGCGACCGCAAGCGCGCCGAGGCCGAACTGACCGCCCTGTACGAGCAGCAGCGGCACATCGCCCTCACGTTGCAGCGCAGCCTGATGGGCACCCCGCCCGCGCTCCCCGGCCTGGCCACCGCCAGCCGCTACCGGCCCGCCACCCAGGGGGCCGGGGTGGGCGGCGACTGGTTCGACCTGATACCGCTGGGCGCCGACCGGGTGGGCGTGCTGATCGGTGATGTCATGGGCCGTGGGCTGGAGGCCGCCGCCGTCATGGGCCAGTTGCGCTCGGCGGCGCACGCGCTGGCCAAGACCGGGATGGAGCCCCGGCTGCTGATGCAGGCCCTGGACTCCTGCGTGGCCGACCTGGACGTCCCCGACCAGCTCGTCACCTGCTGCTATCTGGTCATCGCCCCCGACTCCGGGACCGTCACCGTGTGTTCGGCCGGCCATCTGCCGACGCTCGTCGCGGGCGCCGCCGACGGCGCGGTCGGCATCCTCGACTCACCCGTCAACGCCCCGCTGGGGGTGGGCGGCATCCTCTACGAGCAGTCCTGCTCGGCCGTCCCGCCCGGGGCGACCCTCGTCCTGTACACCGACGGGCTGATCGAGACCCCGGGCAGTGACATCGAGGTCCGGGTCGCCGAACTCACCGTCGTACTGGAGAAGTTCTTCGCCGGGACGCCGTGTCTGGAGACCGCCGCCGACCATGTGCTGGCGAGTCTGCTGCCCGACGCGGAGAGCCACAACGACGACGTCACCCTGCTGCTGGCGCAGCTCCCGGCCGGGCCGCTGGCGGCTCTGAGCACCGATCTGGCGGCCTGCCCGTCCTCGGTGCCGGCGGGGCGGGCGTTCCTGCACAGGGCGCTCACCGCCTGGGACTGCGTCGCGGGCGCGGACGACGCGCTCCTGCTGCTGTCGGAGACCCTGACCAACGCCGTCCAGCACGGCGAGGGCCCGATCGGCCTGCATCTGCACCGCACCGCCACCGACCTCACCGTCGAGATCAGCGACCGCAGCCCGCAACTGCCCCGGCCGCGCCTGGCCGCCGAGGACGAGGAGTCCGGCCGGGGTCTGCTCCTCGTCCGTACGCTCGCCGACAGCTGGGGGGTGCGGCCCACGGACGAGGGGAAGACCAGGCACACGGCGGTGAAGAGGACGGTGTGCAGCAGGGCCGGGGTGAAGGTCGGGTTGTCGAAGACGGTGCGGTAGTTCGCCAGGCCC
>NZ_JBEYFC010000063.1:0-27708 GCF_040634175.1 Streptomyces sp. NPDC007162 | reverse complement strand
CCGGACGGTCTAGCCGCGGGCCGCCAGCAGCTGCTCGATCACGACCGCCACACCGTCGTCGTTGTTGGCGACCGTGCGGCCGGAGGCGGCGGCGATGACGTCGGGGTGGGCGTTGCCCATCGCGTACGACTGTCCGGCCCAGGTCAGCATCTCGACGTCGTTGGGCATGTCGCCGAAGGCGACGACCTCCTCGTGCGAGATACCGCGTTCGGCACATTCCAGCGCGAGCGTGCTCGCCTTGGAGACGCCCGGGCCGCTGATCTCCAGCAGGGCACTGGGGCTGGACCGGGTGACGGTGGCGCGCTCGCCGACGGCGAGTCGGGCGACGGTGAGGAAGGCGTCGGGGTCCAGCTCGGAGTGGTAGGCGAGGATCTTGAGCACGGGCTCGCCGGCGCTCGGGCCGTCGACGGCCAGGATGTCCTCGGCGGCCAGCAGATGGTCGGGTATCTCCATGTGCAGCTTGGGATAGGCCGGCTCCTGGTGGAAGCCGTACGTCTGCTCGATCGCGTACACCGTGCCGGGCGCGGCCTGGCGCAGCAGCCGTACGGCGTCCAGCGCGTTCTCCCTGGCCAGTTCGCGTACCTTCACGAAGCGGTGGGCTCCGGGGCCGCCGTGCAGGTCGACGACGGCGGCGCCGTTGCCGCAGATCGCCAGACCGTGGCCGTGGACGTGGTCGCTGACGACGTCCATCCAGCGGGCCGGACGGCCGGTGACGAAGAACACCTCGATACCTGCCTCCTCGGCGGCGGCCAGCGCGGCGACCGTCCTCATGGAGACCGACTTGTCGTCGCGCAGCAGGGTGCCGTCGAGATCGGTGGCGATCAGCCGGGGCGGGGTCGCGAAGGCAGGGGTCTCGGGCTGTCGGGTCGCTGAGGTCACCGGGCCATTCTCGCGCATATGCCCGCACGGCAGTGCGTCAGTGTGCACGGATGAGACACAGACGACTCCGGAGCGGGTTCAGCCGAGCTGGGCCGGGGCCTCCATGGCGATCCGCTCGAAGATCTTCTCCTCGGCGGCGAACACCGAGTCCGGGACGGGCCAGTGGATCACCAGCTCGGTGAAGCCCAGCTCCTGATACCGGCCGGCGAAGTCCACGAAGGCGTCCAGCGACTGCAGCGGACGGTCGCGGTCCGGGGTGAAGCCGGTGAGCAGCACCCGGTCCAGCTCCGACACGTCCCGGCCGGCCGTCGCGCAGGCGTCGGCGAGCCTGCCCAGCTGCCCGCCCAGCGCCTCGTAGGACTGCTCGGGCGTGCCCGTCTCGAACAGCTTGGGGTCGCCCGTGGTCACCCATGCCTGGCCGTACCGTGCGGCGAGCTTCAGCCCGCGCGGGCCGGTGGCGGCGACCGCGAAGGGCAGCCGGGGCCGCTGGACACAGCCCGGGATGTTGCGTGCCTCACCGGCCGAGTAGAACTCGCCCTCGTACGTCACCGTGTCCTCGGTGAGCAGCCGGTCGAGCAGGGCCACGAATTCGGCGAACCGGTCGGCCCGCTCGCGCGGGGTCCACGGTTCCTGGCCCAGTGCGGTGGCGTCGAAACCCGTGCCGCCCGCGCCGATGCCGAGCGTCACGCGGCCGCCGGAGATGTCGTCGAGGGAGATCAGCTCCTTGGCGAGCGTCACCGGATGCCGGAAGTTCGGGGAGGTGACCAGTGTGCCGAGGCGCATCCGCTCGGTGCGGGCCGCGGCGGCCGTCAGCGTCGGTACGGCACCGAACCACGGGCCGTCCCGGAAGCTGCGCCAGGACAGGTGGTCGTAGGTGTACGCGGTGTGGAAGCCCAGTTCCTCGGCGCGCGTCCAGGCGGAGGAGCCGCCCTCGCTCCAGCGGCGGTAGGGCAGGATCACGGTGCTCAGGCGCAGACTCATGGGTCCGAGACTAAGGGGACGCACCGGCAGGGGACGAAACGGTCACCGACGGGGCAGCGAACGGTCACCGTATGCGGCTGCTCAGCCAGGGGGTGAGCAGGCTCGCGGCGAGGTGCTCCCGGTACGTGCGGTCTCCGGGCAACGGCACCACCAGCGCGGCCGAGGGCGGGAAGCGGCGGGCGCGGACGTGGGTCAGGCCGCCGAAGACGGAGTGCAGGAAGCCGGGCACGTCGTCACGCGGGACGTCGTGGAACTCGACCCCTTCGACCGTGATCAGGGCGTCGTCCTCCGGATGGAGCCGCACGCTCACCCGGGGCAGCCCGCCGAACTCGGCGTACGCCTCGTGCGGCAGCGAACCGTCCGGGTCCGTGACGACACCGAAGCCCGCCGCGGTGCGCCGTGAGGTCCGGTCGGCGCCGATGTCGTGCGTGACCTCGATCTCCCGCCCGTACTGGGCGGCGATCACCTGGAGAGCGCCGACGGCCGCCTCGGTCGTCGGCAGGTGTTCCCGGTAGTACCCCGAATGGTCCATACCACTCATGATGCCGGGCTCAGTGAGCTTCGGGGAAGCGCAGGTAGGCGGGTGGTACGGCCTTCGTCAGCCACACTCCGTTCGCGCTGAGGTGGAAGACGTGGCCGTCCCGGTGCATCGCGCCCGCGTCGACCGGCAGCACGACGGGACGCCCGCGCCGGGCACCCACCCGTGTCGCGGTCTCACGGTCGGCCGACAGGTGTACGTCATGCCTGTCCATGGGCTTGAGGCCGGCGGTCCGGATCGCGTCCAGGTTGCGTGCGACGGTGCCGTGGAAGAGGTACGGCGGCGGTGTCGCCGGGGGCAGGCCGAGGTCTACGCCGATGGTGTGGCCCTGGCTGGCGCGGATCCGGGTGCCGTCGATCGCGAAGCGCTGCTTGTCGTTGTCGGCGACCACGCGGTCCAGTTCCTCGCGGCTGACCGGGAACCCGTGTGCCGCGGTCGCCGCGAGCAGGGTGTCGATCTCCACCCAGCCGGCCTCGTCCAGTGTCAGCCCGATGCGATCGGGCTGGTGGCGCAGGTGCTTGGAGAGGTATTTCGACACCTTCACGGTGCGCCGCTCCTCGTTCTGTCTGATGGTCTTTTTGTCGTTCACGTCACCAGAGTGCCGGGGGAGACGCGGATCACGCAGTTATTTTCCGCGGGAGGTTTGATCCACAACCAAGTGTGGTTATCCACAGGGGAATTGAGGTTACTGTGGACAACCGCTGGGCGATTCAAGGGGTTTCGTGCAACGAGCCGTCGTACGGTTCACAACTTCGGCTCCACCCTTGCCAGCCTGCGCGCAACCCGGGGTGCCCAACGCGACAGCGCCCGCAGCCCCCGTGCCTCCGGGGTCACCGGCACCACCGCCCGGTTGCGTGCCACCGCGTCCAGGATCGCCGAAGCCACCTTCTCCGGTGGGTAGTTCCGCATCCCGTACAGCCGCGCTGACCGCTGCTGCCGACGCCGTTGCTCCGCCTCGTCGACCCCTGTGAAGCGGGCCGTCGACGTGATGTTCGTGTTGACGAAGCCGGGGCAGATCGCGCTCACGCCGATGCGCCGGTCGGCGAGTTCCGCGCGCAGGCACTCCGAGAGCATGAGGACCGCCGCCTTGGACGTGCTGTAGGCCGGCAGGGCGCGGGAGGGCTGATACGCGGCCGCGGACGCGACGTTCACGATGTGGCCGCCCTGCCCGCGTTCCGCCATCCGGGCCCCGAAGAGCCGGCAGCCGTGGATCACGCCCCACAGGTTCACGTCCAGGACCCGCCGCCAGTCCTCCGGCGTCGTCGTGAAGAAGGACCCCGACAGCCCGACGCCCGCGTTGTTGACCAGCACGTCCAGTACGCCGTACGCGCGGTGGACCTTCTCCGCGAGCTTCTCCATCGTCTGCTCGTCGGAGACGTCGGCGGTCTCGGCCCACGCGTCCGCCGCGCCGGCCAGCCGGACCAGCTCGGCGGTGCGGGCGGCTGCCGCGCCGTCCCGGTCCACGGCCACCACCCGCGCGCCCGCCTCCGCGAAGGCCAGCGCCGTCGCCCGCCCGATGCCGCTGCCCGCTCCCGTGACCAGCACCAGCTGACCCCCGAAACGCTGGGCGTGCGCATCCGAGCGCCTCGGCTCCCGCTCCGGGTCCTCCTCGACCGCCAGCACGAACTCCTCGATCCAGGCGGACACCTGGTCCGGCCGGGTGCGCGGGATCCAGTGCTTGTCGGGCAACGTGCGCCGGGTCAGTCGGGGCGCCCAGCGTTCCAGGTCGTCGTAGAGCCGCTCGGACAGGAACGCGTCGCCCAAAGGAGTAATCAGCTGCACGGGCGCGTGCGCGTACGCGTCCTCGCGCGGGTGGCGCAGTCGGGGCCGGACGTTGTCGCGGTACAGCCAGGCCCCGTGGGCCGCGTCGGAGCGGAGGGACGCGGTCGGGTAGTCGCCCGCGGGCAGCCGCTCGGCCCGCTGGAGCAGCTTGGGCCAGCTCCTGCCGAGGGGGCCGCGCCAGGCCAGTTCGGGGACGGCGGGGGTGTGCAGCAGGTACACGTACCAGGACCTGGCGCCCTGGCCGAGGAGCTGGCCCACCCGGCGGGGCGTCGGACGCTTCACGCGCGCGTCGATCCAGTGCCCGAAGTGGTCGAGGGACGGTCCGGACATCGAGGTGAAGGAGGCGATCCGGCCCTCGGTGCGCCGCACCGTGACGAACTCCCAGGACTGGACCGAGCCCCAGTCGTGGCCGACCAGGTGGACCGGGCGGTCGGGGCTGACCGCGTCGACGACCGCCAGGAAGTCGTCCGTGAGCTTGGCGAGGGTGAAGCCGCCGCGCAGGGGCTTCGGGGCGGTGGAGCGGCCGTGGCCGCGGACGTCGTACAGGACGACGTGGAAGCGGTGGGCCAGCCGGGTCGCGACCTCGGCCCAGACCTCCTTGCTGTCCGGGTAGCCGTGGACGAGGACGACCGTCGGGGCCGACGAATCTCCCAGCTCCAGCACGCACAGGTCGACGCCGCCCGTACGTACCCGCCGCTCGCGCGCGTCCTCGATGCCCGTCACCTGTCCTCCGTCCAGCGCCGCGGGTGCGGCAGATCTCGTCCCGACTGCGGTACGCGTCCGTAACGTGACACGGGTGAATCTGGCAGTTGTTAGAGTCATCGTCAATAGGTCGACCAGGGCAGTGGATAACTCTGCGTAGCCCTCAGGAAGGGGATCCCCTAGGGCCCCGTAATACTCGAGAGTGATGTGAAGACGGCTCTCGGGTCTGACGACCGGGCGTGGTCCAGGTCACTACCTTCGACGTTGTGACTGTGATCGCGACCGAAAGCCTGAGCAAGCGGTTCCCCCGGGTGACCGCGCTCGACCGGCTGTCCGTGGACATCGGACCCGGTGTGACCGGACTCGTCGGAGCCAACGGCGCCGGCAAGTCCACCCTGATCAAGATCCTGCTGGGTCTGTCCCCCGCGACCGAGGGCCGCGCCGAGGTGCTCGGCCTGGACGTCGCCACCAAGGGCGCGGCCATCCGCGAGCGGGTGGGCTACATGCCGGAGCACGACTGCCTGCCGCCCGACGTCTCGGCCACCGAGTTCGTCGTGCACATGGCCCGGATGTCCGGCCTGCCGCCCACCGCCGCCCGCGAGCGCACCGCGGACACCCTGCGCCACGTCGGCCTCTACGAGGAGCGGTACCGCCCCATCGGCGGCTACTCGACCGGCATGAAGCAGCGCGTGAAACTCGCCCAGGCCCTGGTGCACGACCCGCAGCTGGTCTTCCTGGACGAGCCGACCAACGGCCTCGACCCGGTCGGCCGCGACGAGATGCTCGGCCTGATCCGCCGTATCCACACGGACTTCGGCATCTCGGTCCTGGTCACCTCGCACCTGCTCGGCGAACTGGAGCGCACCTGCGACCACGTGGTCGTCGTGGACGGCGGCAAGCTGCTGCGTTCCAGCTCCACCACCGACTTCACGCAGACCACCACCACCCTCGCGATCGAGGTCACCGACAGCGACGAGCACCCCGACGGCACCCGCGCGGTGCGCGACGCGCTCACCGCGCGCGGGGTCGAGACCGACAACGAGGGCGCCGGTCTCCCCGGCGCCGGGCACGTCCTGCTGCTCACCGCCCAGGGCGAGGAGACCTACGACCTGGTCCGGGACGTCGTCGCGGACCTGGGCCTCGGCCTGGTGCGCATGGAGCAGCGCAGACACCACATCTCCGAAGTGTTCACCAGCAGCGACGAGCAGCGGAAGGAGGCGGCCGTCCATGGCGGTTGAGCAGCCCCTGGCCACCCCCGCGGGTGACCAGTCCCGCATCCACGACATCGGCTACCGCGGCTACGACGGCCCGCGCCTCGGCCGCGCCTACGCCCGCGTCTCCCTCTACTCGCAGACCCTGCGCGGCTCCTACGGCCTGGGCCGCTCGGTGAAGTCCAAGGTCCTGCCCATGCTGCTGTTCGCGGTGATGTGCGTGCCGGCGGCCATCATGGTCGCCGTCGCCGTCGCCACCAAGGCGCACGACCTGCCGGTGACCTACTCGCGGTACGCGATCATCATGCAGGCCGTGATCAGCCTGTACGTCGCCTCGCAGGCACCCCAGGCCGTCTCCCGCGACCTGCGCTTCAAGACCGTCCCGCTGTACTTCTCGCGGCCCATCGAGACCGCCGACTACGTCCGGGCCAAGTTCGCGGCCCTCGCCTCCGCCATGTTCATCCTCACCGGCGCCCCGCTGGTCGTCCTGTACCTGGGCGCACTGCTCAGCAAGATGGACTTCGCCCACCAGAGCAAGGGGTTCGGCCAGGGGCTGGTCTCGGCGGCCCTGCTGTCCCTGCTGTTCGCCGGCATCGGCCTGGTCATCGCGTCGGTCACCCCGCGCCGCGGCTTCGGCATCGCCGCCGTGATCGCCGTACTGACCATCTCCTACGGCGCGGTCTCCACCCTCCAGGCCATCGCCGACTCCCAGGGCAGCGCCAGTGCCGTCCCGTGGATCGGCCTGTTCTCACCGGTCACGCTGATCGGCGGCCTGAGCAGCGCCTTCCTCGGCGGCACCAACACCTTCCCGGGCGGCGACGGACCCACCCACGCCCAGGGCGTGGTGTACCTGCTCGTCATCCTGGGTCTCGTCGCCGCGACCTACGGCCTGCTGCTGCGCCGCTACAAGAAGGTGGGACTGTGACCACGCTCTCCATCGACCACGTCTCCCGCTGGTTCGGCAACGTGGTCGCCGTCAACGACATCACCATGACCATCGGCCCCGGGGTCACCGGCCTGCTCGGCCCGAACGGCGCCGGCAAGTCCACCCTCATCAACATGATGGGCGGCTTCCTCGCCCCCTCCACCGGCACGGTCACCCTCGACGGCCGGCAGGTCTGGCGCAACGAGGAGATCTACAAGCACATCGGCATCGTCCCCGAACGCGAGGCGATGTACGACTTCCTCACCGGCCGCGAATTCGTGGTCGCCAACGCGGAGTTGCACGGCCTCGGCGCCAAGGCGGCCCAGCGGGCGCTCGCGACGGTCGAGATGGAGTACGCGCAGGACCGCAAGATCCAGACGTACTCCAAGGGCATGCGCCAGCGCGTGAAGATGGCATCCGCCCTGGTCCACGACCCGTCCCTGCTCCTCCTCGACGAGCCGTTCAACGGCATGGACCCGCGCCAGCGCATGCAGCTGATGGACCTGCTGCGCAGGATGGGCGACGAGGGCCGGACGGTCCTGTTCTCCTCCCACATCCTCGAAGAGGTCGAGCAACTCGCCTGGCACATCGAGGTCGTGGTGGCCGGCCGGCACGCGGCCAGCGGCGACTTCCGCAAGATCCGCCGTCTGATGACCGACCGCCCGCACCGCTACCTGGTCCGCTCCAGCGACGACCGCGCGCTCGCGGCGGCGCTCATCGCGGACCCCTCCACCTCGGGCATCGAAGTGGACGTCACCGAGGGTGCGCTGCGCATCCAGGCCGTCGACTTCGGCCGTTTCACCGCGCTGCTGCCGAAGGTCGCACGCGACCACGGCATCCGGCTGCTCACGGTCTCGCCGTCCGACGAGTCCCTCGAATCCGTGTTCTCGTACCTGGTCGCGGCGTAGGAGGCCAAAGATGTACGACCCCACAGTCGCCCGGCTCACCTACCGGGCCCTGCTCGGCCGTCGCCGGGCCCTCATTCTGGGTGCCCTGCCCCTGCTGCTGATCGTGATCTCCGTGGTCGTCCGCGGCCTCGCGGGAGCCGACGACCAGACTGCCGCCGACCTGCTCGGCGGCCTCGCCCTCGCGACCATGGTGCCGCTCATCGGCGTCATCGCGGGCACGGGCGCGATCGGCCCCGAGATCGACGACGGCTCGGTGGTGTACCTCCTGTCCAAGCCGATCAAACGGCCGACGATCATCTTCACCAAGCTGATCGTGGCGGTCGCCGTGACCATGGTGTTCTCGGCCCTGCCGACCCTGATCGCGGGCTTCGTCCTCAACGGCAACGGCCAGCAGATCGCCGTCGCCTACACGGTGGCCGCGCTGGTCGCGTCGATCGCCTATGCGGCGCTCTTCCTGCTGCTGGGCACGGTGTCCCGGCACGCGGTGGTCTTCGGGCTCGTCTACGCCCTGGTCTGGGAGGCGCTGTTCGGCTCTCTCGTGCCGGGCGCGCGCACGCTGAGCGTCCAGCAGTGGTCCCTGGCGGTCGCCCACAAGGTGACCGGCGGTGATCTGGTCACGTCCGACGTGTCCCTGACCACGGCCACGGTGCTGCTGGTGGTGGTCACCGTCCTCGCGACCTGGTTCGCCGGCCAGAAGCTGCGCTCGCTGACGCTGGCGGGCGAGGAGTAGACGGCCCCTTTACTGACGGGGGCTTCACCTGCCTCCGGGCAGACTGGGCAAAGGGGGACGTTCTGTGGAGAGGGACGGGGATGGCTGAGGGCTTCAAAGGCGCCGAGTGGGACGGCGTCGTCCTGGACGAGGACTTCATACGGTCGGCCGAGACCTCGGAGCCGTCCGCGCGGGCACGGATGCTGGCGGCGCGGTGGAAGGCCGAGGAACCCGAGCCTCAGCCGTGGCGGTCGGACGAGGCGCCCGCGGGGTGGTTCTTCAGTAAGGCGCGGCGCAAGTGGTGGCGCCGGTGAGGTAGGGGGGCGACCGCGCGCGGTGGGCGCCCCTCGAATAATCACTGGCGTCCAACTCGGCCCAGAGGCACAGTAGTTGTGTCAGCCCACCATCTGGGAGAGGAGCCGGACGATGTCCATGCACGACAGTACGTCCCGCTCCCGTCAGGGCAGCCCTCGGCGGATCGCCGTGTAGCTGCCCGGGGCGGCCGCTTCGAGCACGCGATGGTCGCTCTCGCGTGGGCCGCCCACCCGGAGGATTGGCCGAGTGGTAAGGCACCGGCTTGCGCTGTGCTCCATCAGACGCGAGTCGTGGTCGGGCCTGAAAAGCCCGCGCACGTTCGATCCGTGCATCCTCCGCGGAGCCCGTAAGCCCGCTTCAGCCGAGCAGACGCTCCACGACCGCCGCGATGCCGTCCTCCTCGTTGGATGACGTCACCTCGTCGGCCACGGCCCTCAGTTCCGCATGGGCGTTGGCCATGGCCACCCCGCGAGCGGCCCAGGCGAACATCGGGATGTCGTTCGGCATGTCGCCGAAGGCGATCGTGTCGGCCGCCTTCAGGCCGAGCCGGCGCGCGGCCAGGGACAGACCCGTCGCCTTCGACAGACCCAGCGGGAGCAGTTCCACGATCCCCTCGCCCGCCATGGCCACGCCCACGAAGCCGCCGGCCGCCTGGCGCGCCGCCTCGGCGAGTTCGTCGTCGGTGAGGTCGGGGTGCTGTATGTAGATCTTGTTCAGCGGTGCCGACCACAGGTCCGCGGCGTCCGTGAAGGGGGTCGACGGAAGGCGACCCGTCAGCGCGTACCCCGGGCCCACCAGCACATCGCCGTCGAGTCCGTCCCGGCTTGCCGCCAGGTACAGCGGGCCGACCTCGGCCTCGATCTTCGCCAGCGCGACCCCGGCCAGCTGACGGTCCAGCGTCACGGACGTCAGCAGGCGGTGCGACCCGGCGTCGTACACCTGCGCCCCCTGGCCGCAGACAGCGAGGCCGTCGTACCCGAGGTCGTCGAGGATGTGCCGGGTCCAGGGGACCCCGCGGCCGGTGACGACGATGTGTGCGGCGCCCGCCGCGGTGGCCGCGGCGAGCGCTTCACGGGTGCGCCGGGAGATCGACTCGTCGGAGCGCAGCAGCGTCCCGTCGAGATCGGTGGCGATGAGCCCGTAGGGGAACGAGGTCACCGGGACACCGGCTCCAGGACCTCCCGGCCGCCCAGGTACGGGCGCAGCACCTCGGGCACGCGCACCGAGCCGTCGGCCAGCTGGTGGTTCTCCAGGATCGCCACGATCGTGCGCGGGACGGCGCAGAGCGTGCCGTTGAGCGTCGCGAGCGGCTGCACCTTCTTGCCGTCGCGCATCCGGACGGACAGCCGGCGGGCCTGGAAGCTGTCGCAGTTGGAGGCCGACGTCAGCTCGCGGTACTTGCCCTGGGTCGGGATCCACGCCTCGCAGTCGTACTTGCGGGACGCCGACGCGCCGAGGTCGCCCGAGGCCACGTCGATGACCTGGAAGGGCAGCTCGAGGCCGGTCAGCCACTGCTTCTCCCAGTCCAGGAGTCGCTTGTGCTCGTTCTCCGCGTCCTCGGGCGCGACGTAGGAGAACATCTCGACCTTGTCGAACTGGTGCACGCGGAAGATGCCGCGGGTGTCCTTGCCGTACGTGCCCGCCTCGCGGCGGAAGCAGGGCGAGAAGCCCGCGTAGCGCAGCGGCAGCCGGTCGGCGTCGAGGATCTCGTCCATGTGGTACGCGGCGAGCGGGACCTCGGAGGTGCCGACCAGGTAGTAGTCGTCCTTCTCCAGGTGGTACACGTTCTCGGCGGCCTGGCCGAGGAAGCCGGTGCCCTCCATGGCGCGCGGACGGACCAGCGCCGGGGTCAGCATCGGGGTGAACCCGGCCTCGGTGGCCTGCGCGATCGCCGCGTTGACCAGCGCCAGCTCGAGGAGGGCGCCGACACCGGTCAGGTAGTAGAAGCGCGAGCCGGACACCTTGGCGCCGCGTTCGACGTCGATGGCGCCCAGTGCCTCGCCGAGTTCCAGGTGGTCCCTGGGCTCGAAACCCTCGGCGCCGAAGTCGCGGATGGTGCCGTGCGTCTCCAGGACGACGAAGTCCTCCTCGCCGCCGACCGGGACGTCGGGGTGCACGAGGTTGCCCAGTTGCAGCGCGAGGCGCTTGGTCTCCTCGTCGGCCTCGTGCTGCTCGGCGTCGGCGGTCTTGACGTCGGCGGCGAGCTGGCTCGCCTTCTTCAGCAGCTCGGCCTTCTCGTCGCCGGAGGCCTTGGGGATGAGCTTGCCGAGCGACTTCTGTTCGTTGCGCAGCTCGTCGAAGCGGACGCCGGACGACCTGCGCCGCTCGTCGGCAGACAGGAGGGAGTCGACGAGCGCGACGTCCTCTCCACGGGCGCGCTGGGACGCGCGCACACGGTCGGGGTCCTCACGGAGCAGGCGAAGGTCAATCACGGAGTCAAGGCTACCGGTGTGGGGTTGCCCCCCACGACTCACTATTCCCACGTGTTCCGATTCACGGCTTACGTTCGGTTATGGGGGAATTGCCGACCGTGTCAATAAAAAGTGTCTCACTCCCTGGGACGGGGCAGGCACCCGGCGTCCGGTTGACTCGAAATCCTTGTGGAGAAGGGAACTTGGGGGCCCGGTTGTCCACAGGTGTCCATGCCTCCGCGAGAGTTATCCACAGGGTGTGTGGAAGAGATGTGGACTTCGAAATCGATCACTTCGCGAGCGTCGAGCGAGGAGAGAAATTCCCGTCGCAAACCCGGACAACACCCACTTTCGAGTGGAAAGGCGTCGCTCCAGGAGATGAACCATGGGAAACGAGTGGACGAAGGGTGATGTGCGCGAGTGAGGCCCCGCCGGTCGACTGTAGGCCGATTTGTCGACAGGGTCAGGCCCCTCTGTCGACTTGTCCCCAGGTCGAGAAGAGTGCCTGTGGATAACTTCTGTGGATAACGAAGATATGAGAGTACGACTGGCTAGAAACGGCCGTCCTGGCAGCGTGCCACCCAGTCCGAGGCGGCCATGAACTCCTCGTCCGAGGTCCCCGGCAGCGTGGGTCCCATGGTCTCGCCGAGGCGGATGTCCGCCCGCGGATACGAGCCCAGGAACCGCACCTGGCGGCAGATCCGCTTCAGCCCCATCAGGGCCTCCGCCACCCGCCGGTCGGAGATGTGGCCCTCGGCGTCGATGCAGAAGCAGTAGTTGCCGATGCCGGCACCGGTCGGCCGGGACTGCAGCAGCATCAGGTTGACACCCCGGGTGGCGAACTCGCCGAGCAGATCACGCAGCCCGCCGGGGTGGTCGTCGTTCTGCCAGAGGACGATCGAGGTCTTGTCCGCGCCGGTCGGGGCCGCGGGCCGGGCCGGACGGCCGACGAGCACGAAGCGGGTCTGCGCGTTCTCCGCGTCGTGGATCCCGGTCTCCAGGGCCTCCAGGTGGTATCGCTCGGCCGCGAACTCTCCGGCGAACGCGGCGTCGTAGCGGCCCTCCTGGACGAGCCGGGCGCCGTCCGCGTTCGACGCGGAGGACTCCCAGAGGGCTTCGGGCAGGTTGGCCCGCAGCCAGTTGCGGACCTGCGGTTGGGCGACCGGATGAGCGGTCACCGTCTTGATCTCGGAGAGCTTGGTGCCCGGCCGGACCAGCAACGCGAAGGTGATCGACAGCAGCACCTCGCGGTAGATCATCAGCGGCTCGCCCGCGACCAGTTCGTCGAGGGTCGCGGTGACCCCGCCCTCGACGGAGTTCTCGATCGGTACGAAGGCGGCCTCGGCCTCGCCGTTCCTGACGGCGTCCAGCGCGGACTGCACGGAGACGTACGGGACGAGCTCCCGGGTGGCGGACTCCGGAAGCGTGCGCAGGGCGACTTCGGTGAAGGTGCCTTCGGGACCGAGATACGCATAGCTCGCTGGCATGTCCCTCACCCTAATGGGCGCAGCCACGCCCGGCCGCCCTGTCTCACCGGAACCACTCGACCGGGTGGTTTGAAACCCGGGAGGGCCCGCTGTCACCCCTCCAGCAGTCGTTGCCCCACGTACTCCCCGTCGGACGCCCCGCCCGGCACCGCGAACAGCCCGCTCGCCTCGTGCCGGATGTACTGCGACAGGGCGTCCCCGCGGTCCAGCTTCCGCTGCAGCGGCACGAACCCGCGCAGCGGATCCGCCTGCCAGCAGACGAAGAGCAGCCCCGCGTCGGGCGTCCCGTCCGCGTCGATGCCGTCGTGGTACGAGAACGGGCGCCGCAGGATGGCCGCGCCGCCGTTCTGGTCGGGCCGGGTGATCCGGGCGTGGGCGTTGACCGGGACCACGTACTCGCCGTCGGCCCTGGCCTTCTCCAGGTCCATGGCCGTCGTCTCGGTGCCCCCGGACAGGGGCGCCCCGTTCGACTTCTTCCGCCCGATCACGTTCTCCTGGGCTGCCAGCGACAGCTTCTCCCAGTCGTCCAGAAGCATCCGGATCCGTCGTACGACGGCGTAGGAGCCGTTCGCCATCCACCCGGGTTCACCCGAAGAGGGCACGAAGATCCGCTGGTCGAAGTCGGAGTCCGTCGGCTTCGGATTGCGGGTGCCGTCCAGCTGGCCCATGAGGTTGCGGGCCGTCATGGGACGGGCGGTGGCGCCCGGGGTGCGGTTGAAGCCGTTCATCTGCCAGCGCACCCGGGCCGCGCTGCCGGCGTCCTTCTGGATCGCGCGCAGGGCGTGGAAGGCGACCAGCGCGTCGTCGGCGCCGATCTGCACCCACAGGTCGCCGTTGCTGCGGGCCTTGTCGAGATGGTCGGAGGAGAAGTCGGGCAGCGGGTCCAGGGCGGGCGGCCGCTGCTTCTCCAGTCCGGTACGGGCGAAGAAGCTGTTGCCGAAGCCGAAGGTGATCGTCAGCGACGAGGGACCCGCGTCCCTGGCCACGTCCGTGTCGTCGTGGGTCGTCGGCTCGCCCCCCATCAGCCGGTCGGCCGTCGCCGACCAGCGGCGCAGCAGTGCGGCGGCCTCCGTGCGGCCCGCGCCCGCCGCCAGGTCGAAGGCGATCAGATGGCCGCGCGCCTGGAGGCCCTCGGTGATGCCCGGCTGATGTTTCCCGTGAAACATCGCCCGGCCGGAGCCCACCGCGCTGAGCGGGGTGGCCTGGGCGGGCGCGGCGGCGTAGCCGACGCCCGCGCCCGCCGCACCGAGCGCGAGCCCGGTGGCCCCGGCGGTGCCGAGCAGCGCGCGCCTGCTGACGCCGCCGGCCGCGGGCGCCGACGGGGTCTCGCCGGTGACCGGCGTACGAAGGGACTGGGACTGTTCAGCCATGGTGCGGTTCAGCCGATCTGCGCGTGCTTGGAGACGGTCACCTGGTCGATGTCGGAGGTCCGCACGGTCACGGAGACGGTCCAGTCGCCGGCCATGGGGATCTGGACTCCGTTGGCGGACCAGTGTCCGGTGGTGACGTGGTCGGGGGCCACGGGAAGCGGCCCGATCTTCTTGGCGGCGAGCGTGAAGGCGACCTTCACCTCGGGGATGTCGAAGGCCCGTCCGTTGGGCCGCTGGACGTAGACGTGCATCTCGTTGCTGCCCACCGCCGCGGGGTCGAGGTCCACGCGGACGACGCCCTTGCCGTCCTTGCCGCCGGTGTCGAAGGACATGTCGAGGGTCAGCGCACCGGACGAGGAGTCCGACGACGAGGACGAGGAAGACGACGAGGACGCGGTGGCGGCCTTGGCGTCCAGTTCGGTGCGGCCGGGCTCGGTCTGGGTCAGCACGGTGGTGACCGCGAGCAGGACGACGGCGACCCCGGCCTCCGCGAGGACCGAGCGGCGCAGGCCGAAGCGGTCCGGGTCGGCGTCACGGACGCGCTTCTGCCGGGCGGCGTCCTGGGCGGCCTGCTGCCGGGCCAGTTGGGCGGCGCGCTCGGGGTCGTCGGCGCCGGAGGCGGCCTTTCCGGCGGGCATGCCCTCGCCGGTCCCTGAGGTGCCGGCGCCGGAGGCCTTCCGCGTGGCGGCGGACGCCTTGACCGTCTCCTTCTCCTCGCCGGCGGCCTCCTCGGCGGCGGCCTTTTCGCCGGCTGCCTCCTGGCCGTTCGGCCTCCCGGCCTCCACGACCGCCGGGTCCGAGAGCCGTCCCGTCCAGCGCCGCGAGACGGACGCGATGCCGACGAGCAGCGCCACGAGACCGATCTTGACCAGCAGCAGCTCTCCGTACCCGGTGTCGGTGAACGCCGACCAGGAGCCCAGCTGGCGCCAGGACTGGTAGATCCCGGTGCCCACCAGCGCCAGGACGCTCGCGAAGGCGACCCGGGAGAAACGCCGTACGGCCGCGGACTCGACCGGTGTGTCGGCGGGCGCCCGGTACAGGGCGACCAGCAGGGCGGTGAGACCGCCCAGCCAGGTGGCGACGGCGAGCAGGTGGATCACGTCGACGGGCATCGCGATGCCCGGCTGGAGTCCGGTGGAGGCGTGCTCGGCCATGGCCCAGCTCGCCGCGAGCCCGGCGGCCACCACGGTCCCGCCGATGGCGAGCCCGAAGGTCAGGTCGCGCTTCTCCGCGCCCTCCTCGCGCTTGTCGTAGGCCCCGAAGAGCACGGCGATGAACAGCGCGGCGGCCGCCAGCAGCAGCAGCCGGGAGACCAGGGCCGCGCCGGGCTTGGTCCCCAGGACCTGTCCGAGCAGGGTCAGGTCGAAGATGTCGCCGACGCTGCCGGAGGTGGTGTACGAGCCGCGCAGGAGCAGCAGCCACAGGGTGGCCGCGGTCAGTGTCAGCCAGCCGCCGACGACGAGCCGCTGCAGGGCCCGTACGCCGGAGCCGCGCTGCCAGCAGGCGAGCACGAAGGCGGCGCCGCCGACGAGCACGATGTACCCGGCGTACGACAGGTAGCGCCCGAAGCCGTAGAGCCAGCCGACGACTCCGCCGCCCGCGTCCTGGTTCCCGACCGAGGCGACGGTCTTGGAGGGCGCCCCGACCGAGAAGGTGTAGGCGCCGGCGACGGGGTGGCTGTCCGCGGAGACGACCTGCCAGGCGACGGTGTACGTGCCCTTGCCCAGGCCGCTCTTGAGCTGGACCCCGTAGGTGGTCGCGGACAGGTTGTCCGGCTTGGCGGTGTCCACCCGCTTGCCCTGGGGGTCGAGGACCCGGATCGAGTTGCTGTTCATCGACACGTTCTCGGAGAACGTGAGCGAGACCTGGTCGGGTGCCTTCGGGACCACCACCCCCTGGGCGGGGTCGCTGCCGGTCAGCGCGGCGTGTGCGGAGGCCGGCCCGGCGCCCGCCAGCAACGCGCCGGTGACGGCTAGGAACAGCAGCACCAGGGTGCGCAGGCGGGGGGTGATGGTCCGCGTCAAGGTCGGTCCCTCCCTCAGTGTCGGGTCGACGGGTTGTACGTGGCGGACTTCACCGGCATCTCGACGGTGAGCGGACCGGATTCGGCGAACTTGAGTTTCAGCGTGATCGTGTCGCCCTGCTCGGGGCGGCGCCTCAGCTTCTCGAACATCAGATGGTTGCCACCGCTTTTGAACACGAGTTGACCGTGGGCGGGCACCTCGAAGGAGCCGACCTCCTCCATCGCGCCGCCGTCGGTCTCGTGCATGGTGATCTCACCTGCGGCGTCACTGGTGACGGCGGTCAGCTCGTCCTTCGTGTCGCCCTTGTTGGTGATCGTCAGGAACCCGGCGGCCATGTCGGCGGAGACCGGCTGGGGCATGTAGGAGGCGCCGACGGACAGCTCGGCCCCCGGGGAACCCGAAGAACCCGAGGACCCCGAGCCGCCGCAGCCCGCGAGGGCCAGCGCGCCCGCGAGGGCCGCACCGGTCGCGGTGATGCCGGTCAGGGCGAGCCGCCTCCCGGTCAGGACCGGACGCCTCACGGGTTCTCCCCCTTGATCAGCTTGGGGAGGTCCTTGGTGTAGTCGTCGACGGTGGCGTCCTCGCCGTACAGGACGTAACCGCCGTCGGTCTTCGGCGAGAACGCGATGACCTGGGTGCCGTGCACCGAGACGACCTTGCCGGTCTTCTTGTCCTTGTGGGTCGGCTCGATGGAGATGCCGAGGGTGCGGGCGCCGGCCTGGATGGTGGCGAAGTCCCCGGTCAGGCCGACGAAGGTGGGGTCGATGCCCTTGAGCCACTTGCCCAGCTCGGACGGGGTGTCACGGGCCGGGTCGGTGGTGACGAACACGACCCGCAGCTTCACCTGGTCGGCCTTGGACAGCGCCTTCTTGGCGACCGCGAGGTTGTTCATCGTCAGCGGGCAGACGTCGGGGCAGTGCGTGTAGCCGAAGTAGACCAGCGTGGGCCGGCCCTTGGTCTCGGCACGCAGGTCGTACTTCTTGCCCTGGGTGTCGGTGAGCACCAGGTCCGGCTTCTCGAACGGCTGGTCCAGGATGGTCGCGGCCTTGTTCGAGGTGTCCCCGGCGACGACGGTGACGGGTGACTTGGCGTCGTCGCCGCTGCCGCAGGCGGAGAGGGTCAGGGTGGCGGCGGCGAGCAGGGCGGCCGCGGCGAACGTCTTCTTGCGCATAGAGAAATGTCCCAGATGTGAGAGATCCGGCACGCACCGGGGTCGTACGGGGCAGCGGAACCCCGACAGCCTCGCACGACCCCCTGTGCGCGTTACGGACGTGGCGCTCAGGCCTCGGAGCCCGTGGACCGGCGGCGTCCGGCGAGGACGCCGTAGGCGACCCCGGCGGCGCCGACGACGATGCCGACGACTCCGAGGACGCGGGCGGTGGTGTCACTGCCGCCGGACGAACCGGAGTCGTCGGAGGCCGTGGTCTCGGTCTTGGCGGAGGTCTCCTCGGCGGTGTCCTCGGCGGTCGTGGCGCCGTGGTGGTCGCCGGTGGCGGCGGACAGCGCGAGGACCGGGGCCGGGTTCTCCGGCTCCTCCTGGCCCTTCTGCTGGACCTCGATCCAGCGGACGACCTCCTTGTCGGAGTACGTCTGGAGCGCCTTGAAGACCAGTTCGTCGGTGTTCTCGGGCAGGGCGCCCACGGAGAGCGGGAACTTCTGGAAGTAGCCCGGCTGGATGCCCTTGCCGTCGGAGGCGGTCCAGGTGACCTTGGTGACCGCCTCGCCGATCTTCTCGCCGTGCATCTCCAGCGGCTTGGCCAGCTTGGACTTGGTGACGTCGATCTTCCAGCCGGCCATCGGCTGCGGCATCACGGACGCGATCGGGTGGTCGGCGGGGAAGTTCACCTCGACCTTGGTGGTCGAGGCGTCGTCGCGCTCGTTCGGGACCTTGAAGTCGACGACCGCGTAACCGCCCTTGGCGGCGGTGCCCTCGGGCTGCACACTGACGTGCGCGAACGCGGGCGAGGAGACGGCGAGTACGGCCGTACCCGCGATGGCGGTGGCGGCGGCGATACGGGAAGCCTTCATGGCAGGGAGCACTCCGCTCTGAGTGAGTTCTGTCGGTGAGGGGGCGCGCGTGATCCCGTCAGCCGTCGGCGGCGCACCACAAGCGGCCGTCGGCGGTCGGAGAGGAAGCACGCACGCGCGCGTGCCGCACGACGGCGGCCGCGGCCCCTCCGGTCGAACCCCGGGGGAGTGCTCTGGTCGCGTCGTGTCAGGCGGCGAGATCGAGTGCGGCGGCCGCCGGCGGACCACGCCGGAGCAGGGAGTGCTGGAGCGTGACGGTGTGGGGGGCGGGCGGCTCGTCCCAGCCGGCGCCACGAGCGCCCCGCACGAGCGCCTCGGGTGCGGCGACAAGCCCGGCGCACAGCGCGCACGCCAGCGCGAGCGCACCACGCAAGGAACGCACGAGCGCCCCCTCCGTGACCCCGTGCGCCGACAGGTCGAGCAGGCGCAGCAGCGCCAGGTCGCCCCGGCGCAGCAGCCACCCGGCCACGACGGCCGCGAGCAGATGCCCGAGCAGCATGGGCACGGAGGGCAGCAGGGAAGTGGAGGATCCGGTGGCGTCCGAGGCGTGAGCCATTGCGCTCATGCCCATGGCCGAGCCGGAGGTGCCGGGAACCGGGCGCGAGGCACCGAGATGCGCGGCGGAGAGGATCTTGTAAGCGTGGGCGGGGCTGAGCTGTGCCGCCCCCGCCCCGCACAGCAGCTCGGCCGCCCGCTGGACCAGCGCCGCGTCAGCCGCCCGCATCGAGGAGCCGGAGGACATCGCGGAGCCTGCGGCCATCGCCGTACCGCCGTGCTGGCCGAGCCCGAACAGCGTGTGCAGCACGCTCTGCAGGACCGCCAGCAGGGCGACGGTCCCCGGCAGCGAGCGGGCCCGCCCGGTCAGCGGTGCGACGAGCGCCATGGTGCTCAGGAAGCCCACGCCGAGCGTCCACAGCGGAACGGTCGCGCAGGAGGCCATGGTGTGACCCGCCGCGGCCAGCATGACGCAGAGCGCGGCGAACACCGCGGCCCGCAGGAGCCGCAGTCCGCTTCCGGGGCGCGCGACGCGCGGGCGGGGGGCAGTCATGGCGCGCTCATCATCGCACTGGACCCGGCCCCCCTTGACGGCAGGTCCGGAAGATTCCGTTACGACCGGAAACGCTGGAAGACCCCGAAGGAGGCGTCCGGGACGCCCGGGCAGGCGGGGACGAGCGGCGGGCGGCGGTGCCGGTGGACGACGGCCGGTGCCGGAAGCGGAAGGCGGCCGACTGGGCGGTGGGCGGCTCCCTGATGGGGAAAGAGAGAAAGAAGTGGAAGATCTTTTTTGTGTCGAACCAGCCGCTCATACACCGAAACCTCCCCGGGCGCATCCCCCGGATGGGCGTTCTCACATGAACGGAGTGCTTACACCCGCGCACAGCTGGCAATAGGTATCGGTATGTCGAGCCGCGGCCGGGAGGCTGGAGCATGAGCATCTGGTGGTCACTCCATCTGCGGCGTGAGGCCGCGAGCGTGCCGCTCGCCCGCCGGCTGCTGATCGGCACCATGGAAACGGCGGGCGTCGACCCGGACATCTCCTACGACCTCTCCGTCGCCCTCAGCGAGGCCTGCGCGAACGCCGTCGAGCACGGCGGGGCCGGCCGCCCCTCGGAGGCGTACCGGGTCACCGCCTACCTGGACGGTGAGAAGTGCCGTATCGAGGTGGCCGATTCGGGGCCGGGGGTCGGACCGGGGTTCGCCCGTACCCAGGACATAAGGCCCGCCCGTCCCGACGCCGAGCACGGCAGGGGGCTCTGTCTGATCAGAGAACTCGCCGATCACGTCCACATCGGCAGCAAGCCGGGCCGCAGCGGCACGGTGGTCAGCTTCGACAAGATCCTCAAATGGAAGAAAGATCCTTCCCTGCTTTCGGCGTGAATCTCGCTCCCGCATAACCCGCGCGCTAGGGTGCGCGCATGATTCTAAGCAAGATTGAAGAAAGCCTCATCCTGCCCGACGTCATATTGCGGCCCATTGCCATCGGTGACGCGAAAACGCTGTGCGCCGCGTACGCGGTCAACCGCAGTCACCTCGCACCCTGGGAGCCGGTGAGACCCGAGTCCTTCTTCACCGTCGACGGCCAGACCGAACGCATCGATGGCCTGCTGAAACAGGCCGCGGACGGCGTCATGCTGCCGCTGCTCATGGAGTCGGTCCCCACCGGCGGGATCGTCGGCGCGATCACTCTTTCAGGAATTACCCTCGGTCCTTTCTGCAGCTCCTACGTCGGCTATTGGGTCGCCGGTGACCAACAGGGCCGCGGGCTGGCCACGGCCGCGCTTGAACGGGTCTGCGAGATCGCCGAGGAGGTCGTCGGACTCCACCGGATCGAGGCGTCCACCCTCATCGACAACACGACGTCACAACGCGTGCTGAAGAAATGCGGATTCGAAACGATCGGTGATGCCCCGCAGTATCTCCACATCAATGGAGAATGGCGGGACAGCAGGCTCTTCCAGCGGATCCTGCACCACCACGCCCCGGCCCTGTGACCACGACCGTGACCAGCGGCTTCCCGCCGGTTTCAGCTTCCTGGGCGTTCACAGGACGTTGCCAGCTCCTGCCCATGCCCCTGACAAACGGCGTTTCTAGCTTCGTCGGCCATGACGGGAAACCACAAAGACACGTCGATCACCCGCCGCCGCGCCCTCGTGGTGTCCGGCGGCACGGTGGCGGCCGGCGGCCTCGCGGTCGCCGGCTTCCAGTCGGCCTTCGCCGACACGACCGACGGCGCCGACGCGGACGCCACGGCCTCCGCGAGTTCCACCAGCAGTGAGTGCCTGACGCTGATGAGCAGCGTCACGGAAGGCCCGTACTACCTCGATGGCGCCCTGGTGCGCAAGGACATCACCGAGGGCAAGGCCGGCGTTCCGCTGACCCTCCGCCTGGCCGTCGTGGACGCCACCGACGGCTGCACCCCGGTCAAGGGCGCGGCGGTCGAGATCTGGCACTGCGACGCCTGGGGCTACTACTCCGGTTACACCACCGCCAACCCCGGCGGCTCCGCCCCCGCGGAGAGCGAGGAGGGCGACTCCGCCGACGACAACACCTATCTGCGCGGTTATCAGATCGCCGGCGCCAACGGGGTCGTCAAGTTCGAGACGATCTTCCCCGGCTGGTACACCCCGCGCACCTGCCACATCCACGGCGAAGGTGCACACCGGCGGCGAGAAGGAGGACGGCACCTACGAGGGCGGCACGGTCAACTACACCGGCCAGCTGTTCTTCGCCGACGACGTCGCCGAGGAGATCTTCACGCTCGAGCCCTACTCGAAGCACACCGGTGACTACACCGTCCTCGCCGACGACATGGTGTACGACGGCGGCGGCGCCTCCAGCGGTCTGCTGACCCTGAAGGCGGTGCACAAGAAGGACCCGTCGAAGGGCTACAGGGGTTCCCTGACCCTGGCCATCGACCCGGACGCGGAGAACACCGGCGCCGGCAGCGGTGGTGGCGGGACGCCGCCGAGCGGTGCCCCGAGCGACGCACCGACGGGCACCCCGCCGAGCGACGCCCCGGCCGACAGCGCCTCCCCCTCGGCCTCCGACTCCCCCTCCTAAGGTAAGGGACATGACAAGCCGCGAGGACGACGCGCTGGCGCTGGCCGCGGTGGCCGCGCTCACCGGTCAGCTGGCGCTGGCCCCCAAGCCGGGGCTGCCCGACCCGCGTGACCTGGACGCCCGCAGTACGCGCCGGGAGCACGACAGTCTGCGCTGGTCGGCCAGGGCGCTCGCGCCCGGCCTCGCGGCGATGGCCGCCGCCGCCCGCCGCACCGGTACACCCACGCCGGTGCTGCGGGCGGAGCTCGGCGCGATCGGCCGCTGCACCGAGCACTCGGTCGGCCTGGCCGGCGGCGGACACAAGGGCGCGCTGTGGGCACTCGGCCTCCTGGTGGCCGCGGCCGCCCTCGATCCCCGGGCCAGGGTTCGCGAGATCGCCGCGACGGCCCGCAAGATCGCCGCGTTCAACGACAAGGGCGCCCCCAAGCGCCCCTCACGGGGTTCGACGATCTCCGCGAAGTACGGCGCGCCCGGCGCCAGGGGCGAGGCCAGGGCCGGGTTCCCGCACGTACGGCGCGCGGTGGAGGCCCTGGCGACGGCCCGCAGGGCGGGCGCCACCGAGAACGAGGCCCGCCTCGACGCCCTCCTCACCGTGATGTCCACACTCCAGGACACCGAACTCCTCTACGAGGCGGGCCCGATGGGCCTGCGCCACGTACAGGCGGGCGCGCGTGGCGTTCTGGAGGCGGGCGGCACGGTGACCAGGGCGGGCCGGGACGCACTCCTGGCCCTGGACGCCGACCTGGACGAACGGGGTTGGAGCCCGAGAGGCAGCGCAGGCCTCCTGGCCGGGGCCCTCTTCCTGGACGCCTTGTCTGCAGCGCCCCTTTAGGGGCGCGAGCAACCCCCACGCACCCGCAGAACGCGACCATGGCCGGGCACCCCCTGGGTACCCGGCCATTTCACGTACGTCAGCTCTTCAAAGAAGCCATCCAGGCCTCGACCTCGTCCGACCGCCGAGGCAGTCCCGCGGACAGGTTCCGGTTCCCGTCCTCGGTCACCAGGAGGTCGTCCTCGATCCGGACCCCGATCCCCCGGTACTCCTCCGGCACGGTGAGGTCGTCGGCCTGGAAGTACAGCCCCGGTTCGACGGTCAGCACCATCCCCGGCTCCAGAACCCCCTCCACGTACGTCTCGGTGCGCGCGGCGGCGCAGTCGTGGACGTCGAGGCCGAGCATGTGCCCGGTGCCGTGCAGCGTCCACCGGCGCTGCAGCCCGAGCTCCAGGACCCGCTCCACCGGCCCTTCCACGAGCCCCCACTCGACGAGCCGCTCGGCCAGCACCCGCTGGGCGGCATCGTGGAAGTCGCGGTACTTCGCGCCCGGCTGCACCGCCGCGATCCCGGCCTCCTGGGCGTCGTACACGGCGTCGTAGATCTTCTTCTGGATCTCGCTGTACGTACCGTTGACCGGGAGCGTGCGCGTGACGTCGGCGGTGTACAGCGAATGCGTCTCGACGCCCGCGTCCAGGAGGAGCAGGTCGCCGGAGCGCACCGGGCCGTCGTTGCGGACCCAGTGCAGGGTGCAGGCGTGCGGGCCGGCCGCGCAGATGGAGCCGTAGCCGATGTCGTTGCCCTCCACGCGTGCGCGCAGGAAGAACGTGCCCTCGATGTAGCGCTCGGAGGTGGCCTCGGCCTTGTCGAGGACCTTCACGACGTCCTCGAAGCCGCGCACGGTCGAGTCGACGGCCTTCTGCAGCTCGTCGATCTCCCATTCGTCCTTGACCAGGCGGGCCTCGGAGAGGAAGACGCGCAGTTCCTCGTCGCGCTCGGCGGTGACCTTGTCGGCCAGCGCCTCCTGGATGCCGGCGTCGTGGCCGCGTACGACGCGGACGGGACCGGTGGCCTCGCGCAGCTTGTCGGTGAGTTCGCGTACGTCGGCGGCGGGGATGCCGTAGAGCGCCTCGGACTCGGTCAGGGAGTTGCGGCGGCCCACCCACAGCTCGCCCTGGCCGGAGAGCCAGAACTCACCGTTCTCCCGGTCGGAGCGGGGCAGCAGGTAGAGGGTGGCCACATGGCCGTCGTCCTTCGGCTCCAGGACGAGTACGCCGTCCTCCGTCTGGTTGCCGGTGAGGTAGACGTATTCGACCGACGCCCGGAACGGGTAGTCCGTGTCGTTCGAACGGGTCTTCAGGTTGCCGGCCGGGATCACCAGGCGCTCGCCCGGGAAGCGGGCGGACAGCTCCGCGCGGCGGCGCGCGGTGTGCGCGGCCTGCTCCACGGGGGTCAGGTCACGCAGCTCCGTGTCGGCCCAGCCGGACTTCATGCTCTCGGCGAGCTCGTCGGACACGCCCGGGTACAGGCCGTTCTTGCGCTGCTTGATCGGCTCTTCGCTCTCTTCCGGGGTCTCCGGGGTGAGCTCGTCGGCCACGTCATCCTCCTCGACACTGCTGTGGATGCCGTCCATCGTACGTTCGTACCGAACGGCGCCCCAGGATCGCAGGACTCATGGCGAGGTGGTGGACGCCCGGCCCGGCCGGTCAGTCGAAACGGGCGGCCAGCAGTACGACGTCCTCCCGGCTGTCGGCCGTGTCCCGTCCGTCCGGCAGCACGGTGCGCAGCACGTGGTCGGCGATCGCCCCGGGGTCGTGGCGCAGCGCCCGGGGGATGCTCGCGGCGGCCGTGTGCAGACGGGCGAAGGCGCGGTCCATGGGGTCGCCGGTACGGTGCAGCAGCCCGTCGGTGTACAGCAGAACCGTCTCGCCTGCCTCTGCCTGGATCTCCACGCTGGGCGCCTCCCAGCAGGCGAGCATCCCGAGCGGCGCGGACACCGAGGTCTCCGCGAACACCGTGCGGTGCGCCCCGATCAGCAGCGGCGGACTGTGCCCGGCGCCGGCCAGGGTGACCTTGCGCAGGGCGGGTTCGCAGTACGCGAACAGGGCGGTGGCGGAACGGGCCGGCTCGGTCAGCCTGAGCAGCAGTTCGAGGTCGGAGAGGACCGCGACCGGGTCCTCGCCCTCCATCACGGCGTACGCCCGCAGGGAAGCCCGCAGCCGCCCCATCGCGGCGACCGCGCTCGGTCCTGAGCCGGTCACCGAGCCGACCGCGAGACCGAGGGCGGCGTCCGGCAGCGGCAGCGCGTCGTACCAGTCGCCGCCGCCGCGCGGGCCGGTGCGGTGCCGGGCGGCGAGCTGGACGCCGGCCACCCGGGGCAGCCGGGAGGGAAGCAGTTCCTCGGCGATGGTCGCCATGCACGCGCGCGTGCGCTCCACCTCCAGCAGCCGGGCAAGGTGTTCGGCCGCATGGCGCACGTACAGGCCGACCAGGTGACGCCGGCGCTCGTGCGGCTCGGCCGGCTCGTCGTAGAACCAGACGACCGCCCCGAGACGGGCGCCGGCGGCGGTGGTGAGGGGGAGCGCGTAGCTGGCGGCGTAGCCGAGGCGGACGGCGACCTCGCGGTGACGGGGGTCCAGGCCGTCCTCGGCGAACAGGTCGGGGTGCGCGATCTCGGCGGTGGTACCGGTGTCGTAGGGCAGCGCACCGCGGGGGACGGTCTCCAGGTGGCCGAGGTCGGCGCGGCCGAGGCCGAGGCCGATCGTGGTGTGCGGGCCCGGAGCGTCGGCGGGCTCCAGCGCTACGAGACCGCGCCGGGCGCCCACGAGGGCGGCACCGGCGCGCAGCAGTTCCTGGAGGGCGGGCTCGGGTCCGTCGGTCCGGGCGAACCGTTCGGTCAGTTCATGGAGGGTGGTCAGGTCGGAGACCCAGCCGGCCAGCCGGTCCTGGAGAACGGTGCCGGGGGCCGGGGCCGCAGGGGCCTTGGGGACGGGAGGTGCGCCCGGGGCGGGGGGAATCGGCGCGACAGTGTGGGTGGGCGCGGGAACCGTTGAATCGATTCCAGCCACTTTCGGAGGGTGCGGGGCGCTCATCGTGTCCGGCTCTCAGACCCGTGCGTACTGCTCAAAAGCATCGCAAACCCCCATGTCTTTCTGCGCCGCTAGCAGTGTCTCCACATGTACACGCACTCGTAAGGAGATGTCCAGCATTGTCCTGCTGGGATTCCTGGTGTCCGTGAGACCTTGTGAGGGCGTCTCCCGGAGGCTTGCGCAAAGGCAAAGTTGGCTTAAAACTGACTCGGGTAACGGTTCATTGCGGTCGACTGGCCTTGCTCCACGGAGCGTCACAGCGGTCGTGATGGGTACCTACTCGGTGAAGGCCAGGGGTGGTTGGGGAGCACCCGGAACCTGGCGACGGACCCGGGCGTCTTAACCACCGACGACCGTGCCCCATCCTCCCGTGGCGGAGGCGGAGAGAAACACCCGGAACGGCAAAACGCCAGACTTCGCCACCCCACGTCGTGTCCGTGGTTTTGATAGAGGCAGTACGGGACGCGGGCGCGACCCCCGCTCGACCCCCCGGGGTTCCCCTTGCCCGGCGCAAGGGTGTGATGCGCCAACAGGTACGCACAGTGAAGTGATCGACACATGGTGTGATGTGGTCCTCGGTGTTGCCAGCGGTGCAACGGAAAGGAACGAGCGCTCATGCGCGAGATCCTCAAAAGGCGACGCAGGCTCCTGTCCAAGCGCAATGACAAGGGCCCTGAGTTTCTCGGTGCGGCCCTGACCTTCGCGACGGAATGGCAGTGGCCCGTACTCCCCGGTGTGGCCCCGGACCCGCAGGGCCGGGCACGCTGCGGCTGCCCCGACCCGGAGTGCACGGTGCCCGGCGCGCACCCCTTCGACCCGGGTCTGCTCGCCGCCACCACCGACGAGCGCATGGTCCGCTGGTGGTGGGGCAACCGGCCGACGGCCCCGATCGTCCTCGCCACCGGCGCCTCCGGCGGGAACGCGCCCTGCGCGGTCAGCCTGCCGGCCCTCGCCGCGTCCCGCGCGCTGACCCTCCTCGACCGCCGCGGCTTGCGGCTCGGTCCGGTGGTCGCGGCGCCCACCCGCTGGGCGCTGCTCGTCAAGCCGTACTCCATGGAGCAGTTGGGCGAGCTGCTGTACGCCAAGGACTTCGTCCCCGGCTCGCTCCGCTTCCACGGCGAGGGCGGCTACCTCGCCCTGCCGCCCTCCGAGACCGGCCAGGGTGCCATCCGCTGGGAGCGCGCTCCGCTGCCCGGCTCGGCCAACCCCTGGGTGCCCGATGTGGAGGCCGTGGTGGACGCCGTGGTCGACGCCCTCACTCGTACGGGTGTGAGCGCGCCCGAGTTGTAGGGAAGTCGGGCGCGCGAGCACGGCTTGTCCCGCTGTGGTCGTTATCTTCCGCTACATGAACGTACGTCTGCTCGCCCTCGTGGGTGTCGCGGTGTGCGCGGTCGCGCTGCCGCTGACCGTGGCGTCCGCAGGGCAGGTGGGCGACGCCGCCGTAAGCCCCGCCGACCGGCGCGACGACGCGAAGCTGCCGGTGCCCGCCCGCTCCCCCCTGGTGCTCGGTCTCGGCCTGGCCACCGCCGCCCGCTGCGGCCCCGAACTCACCTCCCCCGACGGTGTCGAGGCGCAGACCTGTGTGATGACCCAGGGCGCGGACACCTGGGCGCGTACCTACTACCGCAACGCCACCGGGGCGGACCTGGAAGCCGTGCTGAGCCTGATGGGGCCGCGCGGCCGCACCGTGCAGACGCACTGCACCGCGGGCGCCGACGACGAGCCCGCGACCTGTGAGACGCCCCGGGAGCACACCCGGGGCGCGCCGGTCGACTACTCGGCCGTCTCGGAGTTCGCGGCGCGGGACGGCGACGGGCCGCTGCTGCTGCGCTCCGCGAGCAACTCCACGAACGATTCCGGTGCTGCCCCGGGCGCGCCCGCGGATGCTCTCGGGGGCGGCTCGGGGAACGGGCCGCCGAAATTGGCCTCCATGCGGCGCACGACGAAGCCGAGCGGGATCGTGACCAGCAGGTAGCACAGGCCGGCGACGAGGATGGGCGTGGAGTTGGCGGTCGT
>NZ_JBEYFC010000062.1:0-27854 GCF_040634175.1 Streptomyces sp. NPDC007162 | reverse complement strand
GACGTCTACCTCGACTACGTCCGTGCCCACGCCCACGGCTTCCGTGCCTTCCATCGCGCCGAGGCCTCCGGCGACCGGGCGGGCGTCGCCGGGTCGGCCTGCTTCGGCGGCGCGGCCGCCGGCTTGGACTGCGTCTTGTCGGACTTGTCGCCGGTGAAGGACTCGTACTCGGCGAGGACCTCCTCGGTCGGCCCGTCCATGCGCAGTACACCGCGCTCCAGCCACAGCACCCGCTCGCAGGTGTCGCGGATGGACTTGTTGTTGTGGCTGACCAGGAACACCGTGCCCGCGTGCTGGCGCAGCTCACGGATGCGCTCCTCCGAGCGCATCCGGAAGGACGCGTCACCCGTGGCCAGCGCCTCGTCGATGAGGAGGACGTCGTGGTCCTTGGCGGCGGCGATGGAGAAGCGCAGCCGGGCGCCCATGCCGGAGGAGTAGGTCCGCATCGGCAGGGTGATGAAGTCGCCCTTCTCGTTGATGCCGGAGAAGTCGACGATGTCCTGGTAGCGGTCCTTGATCTCCTCGCGGGACATGCCCATGGCGAGGCCGCCGAGGTAGACGTTCTTCTCACCGGTGAGGTCGCCCATCAGGGCGGCGTTCACGCCGAGGAGGGAGGGCTGGCCGTCGGTGTAGATGGCGCCGTTCTCCACCGGGAGCAGGCCGGCCACGGCCTTGAGCAGAGTGGACTTGCCGGAGCCGTTGGTGCCGATGAGGCCGATCGCCTCGCCCTTGTAGGCGACGAAGGAGACGCTCTTGACCGCGTGCACCAAGCGGGTGCCCGCCGCCTTCTCGGCCTGCTTGCGGCGCAGCATGCGGTTCAGGGCGGCGGTGGCGGAGCCGCGGCCGGCGCCGGTGCCGTGGACCCGGTAGACGATGTCCACCTTGTCGGCGACGACCGTGGGGATGGGGGTGTCGTTCGCGTTCTCAGCCACGGCCGTACGTCTCCTCAGCCTTCCAGAAGTAGATGAAGCCGCCGACGCCCGCGAGCAGGGCCCAGCCGGTCGCGGCCGCCCACACGTGCGGGGGCAGCTGGCTGGAGTGGAAACTGTCGATCAGCGCGTAACGCATGAGGTCGATGTAGACGGCGGCCGGGTTGGTCTCCAGCGCGAGCGTCACCCAGTGGGGCAGATGGTCGCCCTTGGTCAGCTTGTCGATGCTCCACATCACGCCGGACACGTACATCCAGGTACGCAGGATGAACGGCATCAGCTGGGCGATGTCCGGGGTCTTCGCGCCCATCCTGGCCATGATCATCGCGACACCGGTGTTGAAGACGAACTGCAGCACCAGCGCCGGGACGGCCAGTACCCAGGAGAAGGCGATCGGGACGCCGAAGCAGAGCAGGATGACGACCAGGGCGGCCATCGAGAACAGCAGCTGCTGGAGCTGCTGGAGCGCGAACGAGATCGGCAGCGCGGCCCGCGGGAAGTGCAGGGCCCGCACCAGGCCGAGGTTGCCGGAGATCGCCCGGGTGCCCGCCATGATCGAGCTCTGCGTGAACGTCCAGATGAACACGCCGGTGACCAGGAACGGGATGTAGTCCGGCACGTGCCGCTTGGTGCCGAGCAGGACACCGAAGATGAAGTAGTACACCGCCGCGTTCAGCAGCGGCGTCATGACCTGCCAGATCTGCCCGAGCTTCGCCTGGGCGTACTGGGCGGTGAGCTTGGCGGTGGCGAAAGCGGTGATGAAGTGCCGCCGCGCCCACAGCTGACGGACGTACTCCGGCAGGGAGGGACGGGCGCCGCTGACCGAGAGGCCGTGCCGGGCGGCGAGCGCCGCGAGGTCGTCCTCGGCCGTGACCGGAGTCGGGGGCGGTGTGTGGAGAACCTGGGTCACATCCGCTGCTTTCACTCGGGGGGTGGGGGTGCTGCGGCGTCCGGCTGGTCGCCCGGACCCGTCACCCGGCGTTCACTTACGTTTTTCTTCACGTTTTCTTACGTCGGGACGGGACCGTTTCGTCGCAACGGGAGCGTAGGCCGAGTTGGCGTCGGAACGCAACCGTTTCGTCGTCACGGAAGCCTGTGCGTCGTGACACTTCCGAGGTCGGGCCGCGATCGATTCGTTGCGAGGGACGGCGCGCGGTCGTGTTCGATACGGCGGTGAGCTGGGAGGGGGTCGGTGCCGGGCGGTTGCGGCGATCGAGTGGTGAGTGCCGTCGGAACGCAACCGTTTCGTCGTTACGCCCCTATGCTGGGAGGCATGACGACGAACGCCGAGGAGTCCCAGGCGCGTCCGCGCCGACGAGCCCCCGCCGGGGCGGCCGTCCTTCGCGAGGACGTGACCGAGGCCATCCGGGCTGCCGTCTTCGAGGAACTCGCGTCGGTCGGTTACGCCCGGATGTCCATCGAGGGCATCGCGCGCCGCGCGGGCGTCGGCAAGACCGCCGTCTACCGCCGCTGGCGTTCCAAGCTGCACCTGGTGCTCGACGTCGTCTCGGCCCTCGCCGTACTGGGCCTGCCGACGCCCGACACCGGCTCCCTGGAGGGCGACCTGCGCCTGCTGTACGAGGTCACCTCCCGCGCGCTGCGCCACCCGGTCGCCTCGCAGATCATCCCCGACCTCCAGGCCGAGGCGGCCCGCAACCCCGACATCGCCGAGGCCATGCAGAAGACGCTGCGCCAGGGCCAGGAGGGCGTCGCCAGCAAGATCATCGAAGCGGCGCAGCGACGTGGTGAACTCGCCGGGGACCTCGACGACGACCTGGCCATGGACCTGATCTCCGGCCCGCTGTACTGGCGTTCGGTGGTGATCCGGACCCCGAAGCTGCCGAAGGGGTACCTCGCGGCGCTGGCCCGCGGCACCACGGAGGCGCTCAAGGCGCTGTGAAACACCCGGCCGGGGATGTCACAGCCGGGTCGGCCGTCTCGTCGTAAGGGACGCAGACATCCTCGACCTGGGAGTGGACGATGAACCTCGTGCTGTGGACCGCCGCCGGACTGCTGGCCGCGGTGGCGCTGACCGGTGGTATCAGCAAGACGTTCGTGCCGAGGGAGAGGCTGGCCGCGGCCCACGGCGGCGGCTGGACCGGTGCCGCCGGCGACGGTTTCGTGAAGTCGCTCGGCATTCTGGAACTCCTGGCCGCGGCGGGCCTGGTGCTGCCCGCCGTCACCGGCGTCGCACCGGTGCTGGTGCCGGTCACCGCGGTGTGCTGGATCCTGCTGATGATCGGCGCGATGATCACCCACGGCCGACGCGGCGAACGGGCGTTCGTGGTGCTGAACCTGGTCTACCTCGTGCTCGCACTGGCCGTGGCGGTGGGGCGGTTCGGCCCCGGATCCTTCTGACCGGTCGGCCGATGGACGTCGAAGGGGGAGCGTAGATGCGTAGGGGCACCGACACGGGTACCAAAAGGGCGACGGACGAAGGCATCGACGCGGGTACGGACAGGGGCACGCGCGGTGACGTGCCCGGGGACCCTCGCGCGGACCCCGGCAGGGCCGCGGAGTTCCAGGAGTTGCGGCCGCTGCTGTTCTCGATCGCCTACCGGATCCTGGGCAGCGTCAGCGAGGCCGAGGACGCGGTCCAGGAGACCTGGCTGCGTTTCTCGGGCTCGCCGACGGAGGTCAGGTCGCCGAAGGCCTTCCTGTCGGCCGCGGTGACCCGGATCTCCATCGACGTCCTGCGCTCCGCCCGTCTGCGGCGCGAGGCGTACGTCGGTCCGTGGTTCCCCGAGCCCCTGCTCGCCGACCCCTACGAGGACCCGGTGCGGTCGGCCGAACTGGCCGACTCGGTGTCCATGGCGGCCCTGCTGCTCCTCGAACGCCTCAGCCCCCTGGAGCGCGCCGTCTTCGTCCTGCGCGAGGTGTTCGACTTCGGCTTCCCCGAGGTCGCGTCGGCGGTGGGCCGCTCGGAGAGCGCGTGCCGCCAGCTGGCGGTGCGGGCCCGGCGCCACATGGCCGAGGGCCGCCCCCGCTTCGAGGCGGACCGCCGGGAACGCGACGCGCTGGCGTCCCGCTTCTTCGCGGCCCTGCACGACGGCGACATGGCCGGCCTGCAGAACCTGCTCGCCGCCGACGTGTCCCTGGTCGGCGACGGCGGCGGCAAGACCCCGCAGCTGGCCCGCGCGGTCGCCGGTGCCCGGAACGTGGCCCGCCTCCTCGCGGCCGTCGTCCCGGCGCTCGACCGCATCGCGGTGACCTGCGAACAGCACGAGGTCAACGGCCAGCCCGGTGCGGTCTTCCGTGACCGCGACGGCAACGTCCTGCAGACCTTCTCCCTCGACATCCTCGACGGCCGCGTCCAGGCCGTCCGGCTGGTCCTCAACCCCGACAAACTCGCCCACATCGGCCCGGTGGCCGACGCCTGGTCCATCTCCGAGCAACTCAAACAGACCCGCCGGACGGCGAACTGACCACAGTGCCCGGGTCCCGGGGGCGTCCGGTGGCTCAGCTCCGGGCCGCCTCTGGGTGCAGGCGGAGCCAGCCCTGCCAGGCGGAGGTGATCATGTCCTGGACGTCGTGCTTGGCCTTCCAGGTCAGTTCCGTGGCGATGCGGTCGGCGGAGGCGACCACACTGGCCGGGTCGCCGGGGCGGCGGGGGACGACGGTCGGGGTGAGGTCGTAGCCGGTGACCGTGTTGATGAGGTCGATCATCTCGCGGACCGAGACGCCCTGGCCGCGCCCGATGTTGAGGGTCAGGGAGCGGCCCGGCTCGGCCTGGAGGGCGCGGGCCGCGGCCACATGGGCCTCGGCCAGGTCCACCACGTGGATGTAGTCGCGGACGCAGGTGCCGTCCGGCGTCGGGTAGTCGTCGCCGAAGACGAGCGGGGGCACGTTCTCCGTGAGTTTCTCGAAGACCATGGGGACCAGGTTGTGGACACCGACGTCGGCCAGTTCGGGGCTCGCCGCGCCCGCCACGTTGAAGTAGCGCAGGGCGGCCGTCGCGAGGCCCGTCGCCCGGCCGGTCGCGCGGACCAGCCACTCGCCGGCCAGTTTCGTCTCGCCGTACGGCGACATCGGCAGGCACGGCGTCCCCTCCGTCACCAGGTCGACGTCCGGCATGCCGTAGACCGCCGCGGAGGACGAGAACACGAACGACGGGACCCTCGCCTCCGTCACCGCCTCCAGCACCACGCGCAGGCCCTCGACGTTCTCGCGGTAGTAGCGCAGGGGCAGCTCCACCGACTCGCCGACCTGCTTCTTCGCCGCCAGGTGCACCACCCCGGTCACCTCGTGCTCGGCCAGCACGCGCGCGACGTTCTCACCGTCCAGTGTGGAACCCGTCACCAGCGGCACGTCCTCGGGCAGGCGCTCGGCGATGCCGGTGGACAGGTCGTCGTAGACCACCGTCCGCTCGCCCGCCTCGGTCATCGCGCGTACGACATGCGCCCCGATGTAACCGGCGCCGCCGGTGATCAGCCAGGTCATGAGTGGCGGTCCCCTCCGTCAAAAGCCCGTGGTGTTCGTCAGGCACCCTGTCGTCAGTCAGTCACCTTTCAGTGAAGCAGGTGCCGCCGACAACCGGGGACGGCTGAGGTGGCTCCCCGTGACCGACACACTGTGGGCGGCACGCTCAGGCCGGCGGGTGGCGCGCCACAGGCGGGTCAGGGACAGGACGGCGGCCGTGACGAGCAGGCCGTTGCGGACGATCATCAGCAGGCAGCCCGTCCAGGTGCAGCCGATGACCTCGCTGTAGAAGGCGGGGTAGGCGACGGAGCTGACCGCGGTCGCCGCCACGACCAGGGCGGCGACCGGACGCTGCGTGGTGTGCCGCGAGGTCAGGCACACGGCGGCCAGGCCGAGCAGCCAGATCATGTACTGGGGGCTGATCACCCGGCTGGTGACGGTGAACAGGAGCACCGCGCTCAGGGCCGCGTCGAACGGGGTGGCCTGGGTCCAGTGCCGGGCGCGGACGCGCCACAGCAGCAGGAGCGCGAAGGCGGCCGCGGTGAGTGCGAGGGACGCGGTGGCGACGGCCTGCACGTGCGGGCCGACGAGTTCCATCGCGCCGTACCGGTAGCGGACCGTGCCCCGCCAGCCGGCGTGCCGCGCGAGGCTGAGCGCGGTGCCGCCGAGCGACTCGATCTGCACGCCCCGGCCGCCCTGCTGGCGCAGGAAGGCCAGCGGGTTGCGGAACGACACCACGAGGACGGCGAGGGCCACGCTCCCGGCCAGGGCCGCGGACAGCCACGCCGACCGGGTGGGCCGGCCGCGCGGAACACCCAGCAGGACCAGCGCCGGCCACACCTTCACCAGCGCGCCCAGTGCCGCGAGCGTGCCGCACGCGCGCGTGGAGCGCGACAACGCCAGCAGGGAGAGTACGGCGAAGGCGGTGACCTCCACGTCGTAGCGGGCGAGCGGGAGATGCAGGAGGAGGGGGAGGCCACCGGTCCACAGGACCGCGCCCAGCAGGGTGCGGCCGGAACGCGTGCCCGCGCGCGCGAGCGCCGCCGTGACCAGCGCGTCCGTGGTCAGGGTGAGGGCCACGAACGCCTGGAAGTAGCTGAGTCCGGGCACCAGCCCCGGCGTCAGCAGCACCGCGCCGGCGCCCGGCGGGTACTGCCACAACGTGTCGTGCGCCGGGAACGCGCCGTGCGACAGCACGCCGTACCAGCGGAAGTACAACCGCCATACTTCGCGCGCGACCGCTCCGTGACCCAGGAGTCGCTCGTTGTTGTGAGTGAGGAGCCACAGCATCAACGCGCGCGTGGCGAGCCAGAGGGCCGCGAGCCCCAGGAGACGGGGGAGGCGCGGGAGTCGAACAGCTGAGGCGAACGGGGTGCGGGGGAGCGGGAAGTGCGGGCGGTGATTCATCAACCGTGAGCGTAAGCCGCCCGGATGGTGTATCCATGCCGATACGCCGTCAATACCCGGCAAAGGTTGGCTAATCGCAAAAGATCGGGCCGTGGTGAGTATCGGGCCTTTCGTAAAAGCACATCAGCGGACAAGGCGGAGGGAGGACTTGAGTCGTCCGGCGTCGTCGAGTCGACCGGACCCGTCAGGGGGACCGGCCCCTGGGCCGACCCCTGCGTCGTCCTCTGGACTGACCTCTGGGCCGATCCCCGGGCCGCCTTCCGCACCACCCCCCGGAGCGCCGCCTGAGCCGGCGTCCGGGTCGGCGGGCGCATCGACCCCCGCACCGACTCCCGAAGCTCCGCCCGGACCGGAAGCCCGACCGGCGTCCGGATCACCGGCCGGATCCTCGTCCGGACCGACGTCCGGGCGGCGGGGTCGGGTGTGGCGTGCCGTTGCTGTGGCGGTGCCCGGTGTGGTGATGTTCGCGGTCGGGCTCTGGGGGCTGCACCGCGGCGGGATGTGGCGCGACGAGGCCGTCACCTATCAGGTCGCCGGGCGCACGGTGCCGCAGATCTGGCGGCTGCTGCACGGCGTCGACGCGGTGCACGGCCTGTACTACCTGCTGATGCACGTGGTCCTCGCCGCCGCCCCCGGCCGCCCCGGCGAGGTCGACCTCCGGTTGCCCTCGGTGTGCGCGGCCGCCGTCACCGCGAGCCTGGTGGCCGCCCTCGGCGCCCGCCTCGCCCGGCCCCGCGTCGGCCTGTGGGCCGGACTGCTGTTCGCGGTCACCCCCCTGGTCGGCCACTACGCGCAGGAGGGCCGCTCCTATGCCCTGGTCGCGGCCGGCGCGACCGCCGCGACCCTGCTGTTCGTCCGCGCGGCGGCCCAGGAGGGGCGGCGGGCCTGGGCGTGGTACGGCGGTGTCCTCGCGGTCACCTGCTGGCTGCACGAGTTCGCGGTCCTGCTGCTGCTCGCGCACGCGGGAACCCTGGCGCTGGCCCGTTCGTCGGGAAGGGTGTGGCGGGGGTGGTGCTGCGCGGCCGGGGGCGTGGTGCTGTCGCTGCTGCCGATGGTCGTCGTCTCGCACACGCAGTCGGCGCAGGTGGCGTGGCTCACGGAGCCGGACGTGGAGACCGCGCAGGAGCTGCTGCGCCAGTATCTCGGACCGACCGACGGGGTGTACTGGGCGTGCCTGGCGCTGGGCCTGCTCGGGCTGACCCGGCTGGTGGGCAGGCGCGGCGAGGTGACGCTCGCGGCGGTCGCGCTGCCGCTCGCGGTGCTGCCACCGGTGGCCTTGATGCTGGCATCGCAGTTCACGCCGCTGTACGTCGACCGGTATGTGCTGTACGCGCTCGCCGGGGCGCCGCTGCTGGTGGCGCTCGGCGCGGACCGGGCCGCCGGAGTGCTCGGCCGGCTCCCGTCGCGCGGCGCGGCGACCGCGCCCAGGTCTCCGGTGTCCACCCTGGCCGGGGTGCTGGCGGTGGTCCTCGCCTTCACCCACCAGATTCCGCTGCTGCGGGCGGACCGGGTGCCGGGTACCCGGCCCGACGACCTCGGCGCGGTCGCGAGGGCGGTGGCCCGGACGTTGCGCCCCGGTGACCCGGTGCTGTTCCTGCCGGCCCACGCGCGCGGGGCGGAGCTCGCCTATCCGGCCGACTTCAAGGGCACGCGGGACGTGGCCCTGGCCGAGTCGGGGCCGGAGTCGGGGACGTTGTACGGGCGTGAGGTGACGGTGGGGACGCTGCGGCGGCGGCTGGCGGGGGCCGACGAGGTGTGGGCGGTGGTGGAGAAGTACGCGATGATGCGCGGATACCGGCCGCGGTTGCCCACGGAGCGGGCCAAGTTCGCCGTGCTGAACGAGGAGTTCGTGCTGCGGCAGGAGATGGTCGTCGACCGGATCGCGCTGCGGTTGTACGTGCGCCCGATCCGGGGCGGTGGCGGTCAGCCGTGAACCGCGGGGCGGTCAGCAGGAGTCCTCTTCCGGAGCCGCCGCGTCCAGCGTGCTCGTCAGCTGGTCCAGGCGGGCCTTGAGGTCACGGATCTCGTGCACGTCGAACCCCGTCGCCGCCACGATCCGCCGCGGCACCTCCAGCGCGCGCTCCCGCAGGGCCGACCCCGCCTCCGTCAGCCGTACGTCCACCGAGCGTTCGTCCCGGGTGCTGCGCTCACGGTGCACCAGACCCGCCGTCTCCAGGCGCTTGAGGAGCGGGGAGAGGGTGCCGGAGTCCAGGCGGAGGTGTTCGCCGAGCTTCTTGACCGGCAGATCGCCCTCTTCCCACAGCACCAGCATCACCAGGTACTGCGGGTAGGTGAGGCCGAGGTCCTTGAGGATCACGCGGTAGACGCTGTTGAAGGCGCGGGACGCCGCGTGCAGGGAGAAGCAGATCTGGCGGTCCAGGCGGAGCCACTCCGCCTCGGGGACGTGTGCGGGGGCCTGGGCGGGGGTCGGGGTCGTCGCGGTCATGGCTCAAGCGTAGCTCTTGCGAGCCATTTAGTTGTGCACAACTTAATTGTGTGCTCTACTTGTGGTCGTGAGGGCGGCCGGAACGGAGCCGCCGGAACACCGAAGCAGTGAATTTCGAGAGGGATGGTCTTCCATGGACGCGCTCTACACCGCAGCCGCCACCGCCACCGGCCGGGAGGGACGGGCGGTCAGCTCGGACGGGCAGCTGGACCTCACGCTGGCCTTCCCGGCCGCGCTCGGCGGCAACGGCCAGGGCACCAACCCCGAGCAGCTCTTCGCCGCCGGTTACGCCGCCTGTTTCGCCAGCGCCCTCGGCGCCATCGGCCGCCAGGCCAAGGTCGACACCGGTGAGATCTCCGTGACCGCCGAGGTCGGCATCGGCAAGGACGAGTCCGACGGCGGCTTCGCGCTCAAGGTCACCCTGCGCGTCGAGCTTCCCGAGGAGCTCGCCAACGAGACCGGCGAGAAGCTGGTCCACCAGGCCCACGAGTACTGCCCCTACTCCAAGGCGACCAAGGGCAACATCCCGGTCGAGCTCATCGTCGAGTAGCCGGCCGCGCGGCCACCGGGACGCCCCTCGTCCGGGTGAGCCGCGCGAGCACCTCCCCGGTGCGCCGGCTCCAGTCCACGACCACCGCCTCCTCGGGCAGTCGCTCCTGCCGCGTCAGCAGCAGCCAGCGCACCCGGGGGCGGTGGTCGTGGCCGTCCGTCGGCTCGATGCCGTAGCCGGGGAGCAGCCGCACGGCGTAGTAGGCGTCCGTGACCACCGGCTCGCCGGGGCCGATGTGCCGGGCCGCCCAGTCGTACGACGGCCAGCGCGGCGGCTGCACGAAGCCGACCGGGTCCACCGAGCGCGGTACGACCGCTCCGGCCTGCGCGGCCAGGAAGCCCAGGCAGGCCCCGCCGGCCGTGGCCCAGCCGAGCGCCCGCCGCCACCCCGGCCAAGGCCGCGGGGCCGCCAGCTCCACGGCCAGCGCGCACTGCGGTGCCAGCAGCGCGAGCCCGAGCAGCTCCCCGAAGCCGTGCCGGCGCCCGCCGCCAGCCATCACCAGGCACTCCACCGCGAACAGCAGAACAAGCGGATCACGCCAGGCCGCCCCCCACACGGACCCCCCGCCCACCCGCCACCGAGCCGCCTCCCACCGGCCCCCGCTCCTCTGCGCCGCCCGTCGGGCGCGCAGCCACAGGGCCGGTACCCCCAGCAGGAGTGCCAGCCAGCACTGGGCGGCCAGGCCGTCGTACCGTTCGTACGGCTGTGGCAGCACCCGCGCGTGCGTTCCCGCCGCGACCACCACCGCCGCCACCGCGCACAGCAGCGCCCACCGCACCCGAACCGCGCCCCGCCAGTCCCGCTGCCACCCCGCCGCGAACGCCGCCGCCCCGGCCGCCGCCCCCACGCCGAGCACCGGGTCGACCAGCGCCACCACCCCGTACAGGACGCCGAGCACCGCGTAACCGGTCGGGCTGCGCAGGCCGTGCGGGCCGACGTAGCGCACCCGGCGCAGATCGCGCACCCGGGCGCCGGTCAGGGCCCAGGCCCAGAACGTGAGGCCGAGCGCGAACGTGGACGGGTAACCGACGTTCCCGGTCAGCGGCAGCAGCGCCAGGGTGGCGCCGCCCCGGGGCGGTTCCGTGCCCCACAGCACGGCCAGGAAGACCAGGGCCAGCACCGGTGCGAAGGGGCGCGGGGTCAGGACCCGCACCAGCCGTCCGAGGCCGCTCAGCAGGACCAGCAGGTTCAGCGGGCCGCACAGCCGCAGCAGCTGCCACCCGGTCAGACCGGTCAGCCTGGCCACCGCGCCCTGCGCCAGCACGTACGGGGAGACGGCGGCGTCCGCCCATCCCGCCCGCAGCCCCTCCACCGCCGCCGCGTGCCGACCCGCGTCGCAGCACGGCGGCACCCGCCAGTACGCCAGCGTCATCAGCAGCCAGAACAGCAGGCCGAAGACCTGGTACGGGGTGGGTCGGCGGACCCGGCCGCGGCGCAGGGCGGTGCAGCCGTGCGCGCCGCGTCGGACCGGCGCGCCGGTGCTCACGGGCGGGAACGGACAGGACGGACCATTTGCCGAGTGTTCCCGCTCGCCGCGCCCGCTGTGCCGCCCGTCACCTCATCGAGTGAGCCGCCGAAAGACCTTCGCCGCTCACCTCACCGGGTGACGCCGACTGTCCTCGACCCGCCCCTCGTTCACTCACCGGGTGACGCCGACCGTCCTCGGTGCCCCCTGCGCGGGCACCGCCGGCAGCCGGTGCGCCAGTGGCTCCAGCAGCAGCGGCACCCCCACCACCGGCAGCAGCCAGGCCAGCACGATCAGCCGGTCGCCCCAGACGGTGATGTCCGGATGCGCGGCCTGGGTGAGGATCCCGGTGCCCGCCGCCGCCAGCAGGAAGACCCCGAACGCCGGCCGCCGCCGCGCCCCCCACGCCCCGGCCGCCAGCGCCGCCGCGAACAACGGCTCCATCGCCTGCCGGCGCAGCCACTCCACCCAGAAGTTCCCCTCCAGGTGCAGGAACTCCCCCCAGGGGTGGACCCGGTCGGGGTGGGCGTAGTGGTTGGTCAGCAGGTCCTGCATGCTCTCCGCCTCGGAGGGATAGTGCAGCAGCCGGGCGAGGAGCAGGGTGCCGGCGACCGCCAGGCACCCGGCGGCCGCGACCGCCGGCACCCCGCGCCCCGGCGCCCGGCCGTGCCGTCGGCGCCACAGCGCGACCGCCGCGCCCGCCCCGGCCAGGCACACCCCGAGGAACAGCGCCTGCGAGTGCTTCACGGCGAACAGGGCGAGCAGCGCGCCCGCCACCAGCGCCGCGCCCGCCCGCGCCCGCCCGGTCAGGGCCAGCGCACAGCCCCACACCGCCGTCAGGGTCAGCGCCAGCATCAGGCCCTCGGTCATCGGCCGCATCGCGGTCGTACCGACCGGCAGGACGTAGTACAGGGCCTGACCGGTCAGCGCGAGCGGCACCGGGACGGACAGCGTCCGCAGCACCAGGAAGACCAGCACCCCGCCCATGGCCGTGACCAGCACACTCGCCAGCCACACTCCCCAGGTCACCCCGAACACGGTGACGAACGGCAGCAGGAACACCGGATAACCGGGCCGTACCTCGAAGATCGCCCGCAGCCGGGGGCCCACGAACGGCACCACGTGCCCGTCCGTCTGGTCGCCGCCCGCTTTCAGCCTCCGCTCCACACGACGGAGTTCGCCGGACCGGCAGGAGGCGTACACCTTCCTCGCCGGACTCGGCGCATGGAAGCGCAGCACGTCCACGCGTCGCGCGCGCTCCGCCCCCGACGCCCGCCCGGCGCACACCCAGTCGACCGTCTCCGCCGCCGCCTCCCGCCGGCTCGCTCCGCCGAGGGTCAGCGCGTACGACACGTAGTTCTTGGAGTCGGGGGTGTCCCGGCCGGTGACGTCGGCGAGTTGCAGCACCGCGAACACGACGGCCAGCACCAGCACCCAGGTACGCGGTCTCATGTCGCCGCCAGCAGATCGTGGCCCGCCGCCGGTTCCGGCACCCGGGCACCGGCCGGCGGCATCGACTCACCCAGCAGCAGCGTCCGTACGACCCGCTCGGCGGCCCGTCCGTCGTCGAACTCGCAGAACCGGGACCGGAAGTCGGCCCGCAGCCGCGCCGACTCCTCGTCCCGCCAGCTGCCCGAGGCGAACAGCCAGGCCAGCTCCCGGTAGGAGTGCGAGACATGGCCGGGTGCCTCGGCGGTGATGTCGAGATAGGCGCCCCGGCTCGCGGTGAACGTGGCCCAGTCGTCGGCGTGCACGACGATCGGCCGGTCGAGGTTGGCGTAGTCGAACATGAGGGAGGAGTAGTCGGTGACGAGCACGTCCGAGGCGAGCATGACCTCCTCGGCGTGCGGTTCGCAGGTCGCGTCGACCACGATCCCGCGCCGGTGCAGCTCGGCCAGGCCGAGACCGCGGGCCGGGCCGGCCGCCAGGGCCGGATGCAGCCGGACCACCAGGGTGTGGCCGGGGCCGAGGTCGGCCGCGAACCCCGTCAGGTCGATCCGGTCCACGTGCCCGCCCCTGACGTAGTCGCGGCGGGTCGGGGCGTAGAGCACGACGGTGTGGTCGGCCGGAATGCCGTACCGCTCCCGGAAGTCGCCGGCGTGCCCCCGGACCAGTACGTCGTTGCGCGGGCTGCCGGTGCGCGCCGACGCGAAGTGACAGGGGTAGGCCCGCTCCCAGACCAGCTCCGAGTGGCGGTTGGCGACCAGGCTGTGGTCCCAGCGGTCGGCCCGGCGCAGCATCTGCGGTACGTCGAAACCGAGCCGGGCGCCGGGCTTGCCCAGCAGGTCGGCGCCCAGGTACTTGAGCGGGGTGCCCCGGTGGGTGTGGACGTGCACACTCCCGGGCCGCTTCACCAGTGCGCCGGGCCAGTTGACGTCGTTGACGAAGAACTTCGCGCGGGCGGTCAGCCGCAGGTACTCCGGGGAGTCGAGCAGCACGTGCTCCACCCCGGCGGGCAGCCCGGCCGCCGCCTCCTCGTCCTTCACCACCCACACGCCACGCAGGCCGGGCGCGAACTTCCGGGCCGCGCGGTACACGGCCGCCGGGTCGCCCAGCACGCCCCGGTGCGAGGACGCCGAGTACAGGACCAGGTTCTCGTCCAGCGGCCGCAGGGCGCGCAGTCCGGTGAGCGCACGCCGTGCCCGGACGCCCGCCGCCCGCCGTACCCGCAGCGCCTGCCGTCCGCCCTCCCGGCCGGCCCGCTCCGCCTGGTGCCGCAGCCGGTACGCCGGGTACGAACCGCCCAGGACACCCAGGTCGGCCCCCTCCTGCCCCTCCGGCCGGAACGCCCGGTACAGCTCGGCCGTGCGCCGGAAGAACTCGCCCCGGGCAGCGGGCGGCAGCCGGTCCGGCTTGGCCAGGATGTCCAGGCAGTGCTCGCCCATCTTCCGGTGCAGACAGGGCCGCCAGCCGGCCAGGTCCGGACGGGAGTCGACGAACGCGAAGACCCGTTTGTACTGGTCGTGGACGTCGAAGTGCTTGCGGCTGGTGGTGGAGAGGATGTTCCCCTGGCGGCGCTGGCGGTAGTTCAGGCAGATCCGGTCGAGGGTGGCGATCCGGTCCGCGCTGAGCATGACCGGGAAGGTCCACGGGGTGTCCTCGTAGTAGCCCGGTGGGAACCGGAAGCCGTTCTCCTCGACGAAGTCCCGCCGGTAGACCTTGTTCCAGACGACCATCAACAGGTCCAGGATCTCCGGGTGTTCGGCGGCCGTGAAGGTGTCCGGCCGGGCGCCGAGGAGGTCGGCGAGGGCGTTGCGCCGGGTGCCGCCCCACCAGTACGTGCGGGCGTAGTCGAAGACCAGCACGTCCGGGTCGCCGGTCTCCGCGAGCCGGTCGGCGATCGCCCGCAGCGCGCCCGGGGTGAGGGTGTCGTCGCTGTCCAGGAAGAAGAGGAAGTCACCGGTGGCGTAGGGCAGTCCGGCGTTGCGGGCGCGGCCGAGGCCGACGTTCTCCGGCAGGTGCAGCACCCGCACGCGCGGGTCGCGGGCCGCGTACTCGTCGAGGATGGCACCGCAGCCGTCCGGGGAGCGGTCGTCCACGGCGATCACCTCGATGTCGTGGAAGGACTGCTCGAGGACCGAGTCGAGGCACTCACGGAGAAAGCCCTGCACCTTGTAACAGGGGACGATCAGACTGAATCGGGGCACGGTCAGCTCCTGACGAGGGTCGCGGACGGTGCGGGCAGGCGTTCCGCCAGCGGGATCACCGCCGGGATCGACTCCGGCGGCTGACCCAGCAGCACCCGCCGTACGACCCGCTCGGCGGCCAGGCCGTCGTCGAACTGGCAGAACCGCTGGCGGAACGCGGACCGCAGTTCCTTGGACTCCGCGCCCCGCCAGGAACCGTCGCGGAAGATCCGGGCCAGTTCCTCCGGGGTGCGGGCGACCGGCCCGGGCGGCTCGGCCATCAGGTCGAAGTAGACGCCCCGGGTCCCCCGGTAGACCTCCCAGTCGTCGGCGTAGACCACGATCGGCCGGTCGAGGTTGGCGTAGTCGAACATGATGGACGAGTAGTCGGTGATCAGCGCGTCCGCGGCCAGGCACACGTCCTCGGCGGAGCGGTGCCCGGTGACGTCGATGACCCGGCCGGTGCGCCTGGACAGACGCCCCCGGTCGTAGAAGTAGTGGGCGCGCAGCAGGACCACCACGTCCTCGCCGGCCGCCTCGCAGAACGCCTCCAGGTCCAGGCCGGGTTCGAAGCCGGTGTGGTGGTCGCGGTGGGTCGGCGCGTACAGCACGGCCGTGCTGCCGTCCGGGACGCCGAGCCGGCGCCGGATCCGGATCACGTCGTGGGCGGACGCCGTGTAGTAGACGTCGTTGCGCGGATAGCCGTACTCCAGCGCCTGGTACGAGCCCGGGAAGGCGCGCTCCCACGTCTGCGTGGAGTGACGGTTGGCGGAGAGGTTGAAGTCCCAGCGGTCTACGCGGCCGAGCAGTCTGGTGAAGCTTCCGCTGCGCGCGGCGACCACCGGGTACGTCGACTGGTCGACGCCCATCTTCTTCAGCGGGGTGCCGTGCTGCGTCTGGAGGTGGACGCTGCCAGGCCGTTTGACGACCCCTTCGGCGAAGTTGGCGTTGTTGATCAGGTACTTGGCGCGGGCCAGCACCTGCCAGTAGCGGCGGCTGCCGATCACCGCGTGGTCGACGTCCTTCGGCAGGGTGTGCTCCTGACCGGCCTCCACCAGGAACACCGAGTGGATCCGTGGGGCGAGTGCGCGGGCCACGGCGTGGATCGCGGCCGGGTTGCAGACGTAACCGCGCCCCCAGTACGCGCAGTACACGGCGAGGTTCGGATCCAGCGGCCGGCGCAGTTCGAGGGCGTAGCGCAGCCGGGTGAGCGGCATGCGCGGCCGGGGCAGCCGCCCGGCGGCCCCGGCCACCACCCGGTTGACCCCGCGCAGTGCCCGGAACGCCGTGTACGCCCCCGCCGCGAGGAGCCGGTGCTGCACCCCCACGCTGCCGCCCGGCATCCGGAACCCGCCGGGCCGGTGGGCGCGGTGCAGCCGCCCGGCCCGGCGGAAGAAGGCCCGGTGCCCGGACGGCATCCGCTCCGGCCGCGCGGCCGTCCTCAGCACCAGCCCGAAAACCTGCTCGAACAGCACCCGCGCCCGGTCGTCCGGCAGTCCCGCGGCCCGCTGGAGGACCAGTTCCACCTGGTCCAGGAGGTCCCGCTGGTGCGGTCCCGGCAGATTCAGCCGACTGCCCTGCCGGCGCAGCCGGTGCCGTACGACCACCGCCCGCAGCGCGGCGACCCGGCCGGCGGCGACGGTGGTCAGGCCGCCCCAGCCGACGTCCGTGAAGTGGCCGGCGGGGAACACCAGCCGCCGGTCCGCGACGAACGCCCGGCGGTAGGCCGCGCTCCAGGCCGGCAGCGCCACCCCGGTCAGCTCCGGCGCCTGCTCCGGTGTGCACGGGCCCGGCGGGGCGGACGCCAGCAGCGGCGCCGCCGGGTTGGTCGGCTCACCCTCCCACCACGGCGTCCGCTCGTGCTCGAAGTACAGGACGTCCACGTCACCGGTGGCGGTGAGCCGTGCGTCGAGCAGCGCCAGCGCGCCCGGCACCAGCACGTCGTCGCCGTCGAGGAACAGCAGGTACGTGCCGCTCGCCGCCCGCACGCCGGTGTTGCGGGCCCCGCTCAGCCCGGCGGACGGCGGTGAGTGCACCGGGACCACCCGGGAGTCCCGGTCGGCGTAACCGGCGGTGACCAAGGCGGCCGGGGCGTCGGGACCGTCGCAGACCGGGATCAGCTCCAGGTCGCCGAAGGACTGGGAGAGGACCGAGTCCAGCGCCTGGGACAGCCGGCCGGCGACCCCGTGGGACGGGACGATGATGCTGAAGCGGGGCATGCTGCTCTTTCTCAGGTGTGCAAGCGGCCCGGTCGCCCCGCCGGCCGCCAGGTGGAAGGCCGGGACGGAGTGGGCCGCGAGGTGTTCGGGGGCATGAGGGAACTCCCTGCGAGGCAAACGGCGTTCAGCGGCTCTCGGTGACGGGCAGATGGCCGGAAGGTTGCGGAACGGTGGCCAGCGGGGACTGGGCGAACCCCGAGGCGGCCGACGGCACCGGGTGCCGCTCGGCCGGCGGGACGATCTCCGGCAGCCCCGCCGGCTCGCCGAGCACCACGTGCCGTACGACCCGTTCGGCGGCGCGTCCGTCGTCGTACCGGCAGAACCGGTCCCGGAAGTCGGCGCGCAGCTGGGCGGAGCGGGAGCCGCACCAGTGCCCGGTGGCGAAGATGTCGATCAGCTCGTCCTCGGTGCGGGCGACCGCGCCGGGCGGGCTGGAGCGCAGGTCGAAGTAGGTGCCGCGGGCCGCGTGGTAGGCGTCCCAGTCCGCGGTGTGCACGACGATCGGGCGGTCCAGGTTGGCGTAGTCGAACATGATCGAGGAGTAGTCCGTGATCAGCGCGTCCGAGGCCAGGCAGAGGGACTCCACGGATGGGTGGTCGCTGACGTCGATCACCCTGGAGCCCGTCGCGAGGGGGCCGCCGTGCCAGTAGTGGGCGCGGGCCAGGATCACGAACCGCGGGCCGAGGCGGCGCACGATCCGGTCGAGGTCCAGGTCGGCGCGCTGGGTGCGCCGGTAGTCGCGGTGGGTGGGCGCGTACAGGAGGGCGACCGTGTCCTCGGGGACACCGAGGGACTCGCGGATGCGGCTGACGTCGGCCGAGGTGGCCTGCTGGAAGACGTCGTTGCGCGGGTAGCCGTATTCGAGGGTGGTGTAGCCGCCGGGGTAGACGCGTTCCCAGGTCAGGGTGGTGTGGCGGTTCGCGGACAGCACGTAGTCCCACTTGTCGACGCCCCGCAGGAGTTCCTCGAAGTCCATGCCGGCGGCGGCCGCGGGGTGTTCCTGGAGATCGAGGCCCATGTGCTTGAGCGGGGTGCCGTGCTGGGTCTGCACGAACACCTGGCCGGGGCGCTTGCGCAGCCGCCGGTCGAAGTTGACGTTGTTGACCAGGTACGTGGAGCGGGCCAGCGCCGTCCAGTAGCCGAGGCTGCCCGGGCGCAGCCGGCGCGGGCCCGGCGGGATCGTGTGCTGGTGCTCGGGGCGGGCGATCCAGGCGGTCCGGATGTGCGGGGCGTGGGTGCGGAACGCCGCCTCCAGCGCGCCCGGGTTGCAGCCGTGGCCGCGGTTCCAGTAGGCGGCGAAGACGGCCCGGTCGGCCCGCAACGGAAGCCGCAGCTGGACCCGGTAGTGCAGCTGGAGCAGGGCCGAGCGCACCCCGCGGGCGGACTTGACGCCGGCTTTCAGCGCCCGGCGGCGGGCCCACAGCGCCAGCTGGAGGGCGCGGTAGGTGCGGTGCATGCCGTGGTGGACGAGGGCGTGCCGGAGCCGGGTGCGCCAGGGAACCGGGCCGCCCCTGGTCCGGTAACGACGGCAGTGGGCGCGGGCGTTGCGCAGGAACTCGGCGCGGGTGCCGCGGGGCAGCCGATCCTTCTTTGTGAACACCGTCGAGAAGTGGTCGACCATCCGGCGGAACAGCACCGGCCGCCAGTGGGCCAGTTCGGGCCGCTCGTCGAGGAACGCGAAGACTCGGTCGTACTGGTCGAAGATGTCGAAGTGCCTGCGGCTGGTGGTGCCGAGGATGCTGCCCTGCCGTCGCTGCCGGTAGTGCACGCACACCCGGTCCAGGGTCGCGAGCGACCCGGCGGCCATCAGGACCGGGTAGGTCCAGGGGGTGTCCTCGTAGTATCCCGGCGGGAAGGTGAAGCCGTGCTCCTCGACGAACTCCCGCCGGTACGCCTTGTTCCAGGCCACCATCAGCACCCGGAGCAGCCCCGGCCGGTCCTCCAGCCGGAAGGGCGCCGGGCCCTGTTCGGTCAGCTGCGCGGCGAGCTTGTTGCGTTCCGCCCGGCCCGTCCAGAAGGTCCGCGCGTAGTCGTACACCAGAACGTCCGGCTCACCCGTCTCCTTGACCCGGTCGGCGACCGCCCGCAGCGCGTCCGGGGTGAGGGTGTCGTCGCCGTCCAGGAAGACCAGGTAGTCGCCGCGCGCCTGCGCCATGCCCGCGTTGCGGGCGCCGCCCAGACCCTGGTTCTCCGCCAGGTGCACCGGCCGGACCCGCGCGTCCCGGGCCGCGTACTCGTCGATGATCGTGCCGCAGGCGTCCGGGGAGCGGTCGTCGACGGCGATCAGTTCCAGATCGGGGTACGACTGCGAGAGCACCGAGTCCAGGCACTCGTGCAGATACGCCTGGACCTTGTACGCGGGGACAATGACACTGAACCTGGGCAAGGGACATCCATGGGTCGGTCGGCGCGGGCGTTCTGCCCGGGAACGGCCGATGGAGTGATTTGGTTACGGTTCCCTGCGTCATGTGGGTGACGTTCGGTGAGCCGAAGAGGGCGGGCCGGTGACCGGCCCGCCCTCTTCGAAGACCTCTGGTACCTCTGGCGCGGCTACTTGACCGCGCCCGCCATCACCCCGGTCACGAACTGCCGCTGGAACGCGAAGAACACGGCCAGCGGGATGACCATCGAGATGAACGCGCCGGGTGCCAGCACGTCGACGTTGTTGCCGAACTGGCGCACCTGGGTCTGCAGCGCGACCGTGATCGGCTGGGTGCCGGACTTGGTGAACACCAGCGCGACCAGCATGTCGTTCCACACCCACAGGAACTGGAAGATGCCGAGGCTCGCGATGGCCGGCCCGCCGAGCGGCATCACCACCCGCGTGAACAGGCGCAGTTCACCGGCGCCGTCCAGGCGGGCCGCCTCCAGCAGCTCGCGCGGGATCTCCGCGAAGAAGTTGCGCAGCAGGAACACCGCGAACGGCAGGCCGAAGCCGACGTGGAACAGGATCACGCCGAAGATCGTGCCGAACAGCCCGATCTTGCCGAAGAGTTCGGCGATCGGGATCAGCGCCACCTGGACCGGCACCACCAGCAGGCTGACCACGATCAGGAACCACCAGTCCCGGCCCGGGAACTCCATCCACGCGAACGCGTAACCGGCCAGCGCCCCGATGACCACGACCAGGATCGTCGCCGGGACGGTGATCAGGACCGTGTTCCAGAGGGAGTGGGTGATGTCGCCGTTCTCCAGGAGCTTCTGGTAGCTGTCGAACGTCAGCTGGGACGGCTTGCTGAACACGTGCCACCAGCCGTTCGCGCTCATGTCCTCCGGGGAGCGCAGCGACGACGCCAGCAGCCCGATCGTCGGCACCAGCCAGAACAGCGCGACGACGATCAGGAAGACGCGCAGCAGCCCGCCGTTGACCTTCTCCAGCAGCCAGCTCATCGCCGCTCCTCCCGCCGCAGTCTGCGCACGTTGAACCACATCACCGGAATCACCAGGAGGAGCAGGAAGACCGCGATCGCGCTCGCGATGCCCGGCTGGCCCTCCGAGAAGCCCTTGCGGTACAGCTCCAGGGCGAGCACGTTCGCGTCGTCCTGCGAGGAGCCCGGCGCGATGATGTACACGAGGTCGAAGACCTTCAGCACGTTGATCATGAGGGTGACGGTGACGACCGCGAGGACCGGGGCCAGCAGCGGCACGGTGACCTTGCGGAACACCTGCCACTCGGTCGCCCCGTCCACCCGCGCCGCCTCCAGGAGCTCCCGCGGCACGCCCGCCAGCCCGGCCGCGATCAGCACCATCGCGAAGCCCGCCCACATCCAGACGTACGACCCGATGATGGCCGGCGTCACCAGGGACGGGCCGAGCCAGTCGACGCCGTTGTAGGGCTGCTTGAAGTTGCTCGCGGGCAGGCGCAGTCGTGCCCCGTCGGCGCTGGCGGGCAGGGTGAAGGTGCCGTCGGCGGCGGCCTTCGTGGACGCCACCACCGTGCCGTTCTTCACCGCCTCGATCCGCATCCCGTCGTAGCCCAGCTCGGACGGGTCGGGGGCGCCCAGTCTGCCGACGCCCTTGCCGCGGGTGAAGTCCTGCCAGGTGGTGCCGGTGATCTTCCCGGGGTCCGGCTTCGCCGCCACGGCGCTCTTCGCGCCGCCCGGCATCTGGTCGGGCGCGACGCCGACCAGGGGCAGGGCGACGGTCTGGCCGGTGTGCACGGTGGCCGTGGTGAGGAAGCCGCCCTGATCCGGTTTCAGGGGCGACTCCCGGCCCGGGTGGGCGTTCGGGAACGCCGAGGACCGGGCGAAGGTGTCATGGACGCCGACCCAGACCGCGTTCGCGACGCCCTTGTCCGGGTCCTGGTCGTAGACCAGCCGGAAGATGATGCCGGCGGCCAGCATCGAGATCGCCATCGGCATGAAGACGACCAGCTTGAACGCCGTTCCCCAGCGCACCCGCTCGGTCAGCACCGCGAAGACGAGACCGAGGGCGGTGGAGACGGTCGGCGCGAACACCACCCAGATGATGTTGTTCTTCAGGGCGGTGCGGATGCCGTCGTCCGTGAAGATCGCCTTGTAGTTGTCGAAGCCGGCGAAACCGTTTCCGTCGGCGTTGTAGAAGCTGCGGATCAGCGAGTACCCGATCGGGTAGACCACGAGCGCGCCGAGCAGCACCAGGGCGGGGAGCAGGAAGAGAACCGCCACGGTTCTGCGGGTGCCGGTCACGCTCTTGCGACGGCCGGGAGCGGCGGGGGTCTGCCCGACCCCCGCCGCGGTGGGCGATGCCATCCCCGGGTCAGCTTCCGCTGCCGTAGGCGGCCGCCGCGTCCTTCTCCAGCTTCGCCTGGGTGCCCGCGACGTCCTTCGGGTTCTGCAGGAAGTCCTGGAGGTCCTTCCACTCGCCCTTGCCCGGGGTGCCGCCGAACGCCTGCGGAGCCTGGTCGGACATGTCGAAGCGGAAGTCGTCACCGGAGGCGATCAGCGCCTGGGCGATCTTGCGCTGCACCTCGTTCGGGTACGCCGAGTCCGCCACGTTCTTGTTCGGCGAGAGGTAGCCGCCGAGCTTCGCCTGGATCGTCGCCGCGTCCGGGGAGGCCAGGAACTTCGCCAGCGCCTGGGCGCCCTTGGAGTCCTTGAAGACGACGGCCGCGTCACCACCGGAGACCACCGGCGCGGTCGAGCCGACCGCCGGGAACGGGAACACCTTCGCGTCCGTGCCCACCTTCGCCTTGGTCTCACCGATGTTGACCTGCACGAAGTCGCCCTCGTAGACCATGCCAGCCTTCGGCTGGTCGCCGCCGGTGAAGGTCTGGGTGACCGAGGCCGGGAACTCCGTCTGCAGCGCACCGGCCGCGCCGCCCGCCACGAACCCCTTCTTGCCCCAGATCTGGGCGAGCGTGGTCAGCGCCTGCTTCACGGACGGATCCGTCCACTTGATCTTGTGCTGGGCGAGCTGGTCGTACTTCTCGGGACCGGCCTGCGAGAGATACACGTTCTCGAACCAGTCGGTCAGCGTCCAGCCGTCCGCGCCGCCCACCGAGAACGGGGTGACGCCCGAGTCGTACACCGCCTGCGCCGTCGTCAGCAGGTCCTGCCAGGTCTTCGGCTCCTTGGCGCCCGCGTTCTCGAAGACCTTGGTGTTGTACCAGATCAGCGACTTGTTGGCGGCTTTGTAGTAGACGCCGTACTGCTTGCCGCCGACCTTGCCGATGTCCTGCCAGCCCTGCGAGTAGTTCTTCTGCACCTCCGTGACCGTGTCGGCGCTCAGCGGCTTCGCCCAGCCCTTCTGCACGGCCTGCTTGATCGCGCCCGGCTGCGGCAGCAGCGCGATGTCCGGCGGCTGACCGCCCGCGATCTTCGACCCGAGGAAGTTGATGATCGGGTCCTGGGCGGGCACGAAGGTCACCTTCGCGCCGGTGCGCTTCTCGAACTCGGCGAGCACCTGCTTGAAGTTCTTCTGCTCCTGCCCGGTCCACACGGCGGCGACCTCGAGGGTCGTGCCGTCCAGCTTCGGGAGGCTGAGGGTGCTCGTCGGGGTGGCGGACGTGCTGTTGTCGCCGGTGGACTTCTTGTCGTTGCCGCCGCAGGCCGTGAGCGCGAGTGCCCCCGCCATCAGCGCGGCGAGTGTGGTGACGGCCCTGCCGGTCCGGATGGTGCTGCTGTTACTGCGCATCACTTCCCCGTTCGTCGTTCTTCATTGAACGTCAGAACTCTGTCCCGTGCGCTCCGGTGTACGCGGGGGCCGCCTGCCCGGCAAGGGCGCCTACAGGTCAGCGCGGGGGATCGTGATCACGTTGTGATCGGCGGCGCCGGACAGCCCCTAGAGAAGCGACGGCACCTGCGCCGCCGACACTTCCTTCGCCGCCCGCTCCACCGCGCTCGCCAGCAGCGCCAGGTCCGTCGGGCCGTTGCCCAGCTCGCGGACCGGGCGGCGGGCGGGCGGATCACCCATCCGGTGCCATTCGAGGGCGACCACCGTGGGGCGCTGGGTGGCTGTGCGGGGGATCCGGCCGGTGACCCGGCCCGCCTGGAACGCCGTACTGCGGCCGTCCGGGGTGGCCAGGCGGCCGCGGCCCGGCGCCGGTTCGTCGGGGCCGGACGCGGGCGCGTCCAGGGTGACGCGCAGGGTGGCCTGCCGGGCGGCTTCCGTCTCCGCCGTACGGCCGCCCGTGCCGGCCGCCGCGACCAGGTGGACGCCCAGCCGCTCGCCCTCCTTCGCCACCGCCTCCAGCGCCCGCATCACGGAACCCGCGGCCGGGCGGCCCGGCGAACCGAGCGCGGGGGAGACCAGGGCGTCCAGGTCGTCGACCACGACCACCAGACGGGGCAGCGGGGGCGGTGCCTCGGCCTGCCGGCGGGCCGCCGCACCGGCCGACGGACGCAGCCGGAGCGTGGAGCTGGGCGGCGCCTCTATGTCGGCGGCTCCCGAGGCGGCGGGGCGGCCGCGCTGGGGGACGATCCGGCCCGAGATCTCCCGCTGCGCATGCCAGTCGGCGAAGTCGGAGCGGCCCAGCAACTCGGCCCGCCGCTTCAGCTCGGCGCTCAGCGACTGCGCCAACTCCCGCATCCGCACCGGATCGTTGGCGGTGAGATGGGTGGTGACGTGCGGTATGTCCGTGCACACCCGCAGACCCTCGCCCTGCCCGGCGCCCGTGCCGACGCCGTCACGGCCGTCGAGCAGCACGATCCCGAGCCGGTCGGGGCGCTCGGCGGCCGCCAGCGACGCGACCAGTGCCCGCAGCAGCTCCGTACGGCCGCTGCCGGGTGGGCCCTCGATCAGCAGATGCGGTCCCTCGGCCACCAGGTCGGCGACGAGCGGACCCCGCGGCCCCGCGCCGAGCACCACCCGGGCCCGGCCGCCCAGCGCCTCGGCGTCGTCGGCCGCGTCCGCCCACCGGGCCATCAACGAGGCCGGCGTGGCCCGCGCCAGCCCCAACTCGTCCAGGAGCCGCGCGGACTGGGGCAACGGGGCGGCCACGCGCGCGTGCCGGTCGGGGACGGGGCCGTCGGAACGGAGCGGGGCCAGCGCCCGCGCGAACCGCTCCGCCCAGGCGGGCGAGACCGCGTCCACCGCGGCCAGGGTGCCGGGACCGACGGGGCCGGCGGAGACTCGCACCAGGTGCAGTGCCGTGGCCACGTCCCCGCTGAGCAGGGCCACCGCCCCGCACTCGCGGAACGTCGGTGCCACCGCGCACGCCTGCTCGAAGGTCTCGGCGACCGGGGAGGCGGGGGAGGTGGGCGCCGTCTCCGCCAGACAGATCACGTGCACCCCGGCCCGCGGTCCGGCGACGGCCAGCCGGGCCACCGCGTCCCGCAGCGCCGAACCACCCGGATCGCCGTCCACGACCACGACCGTGTACGGACCCGGGAAGCCGCCACTGCCGTCGCCGAGGTCGCCGCCGTCGCGGGCCCAGGACGGACGGTGGGCGGCATCGGCGGGGGAAGTGTCGGCCGTCGTAGGGGCCAGGGCCGGGCGGTCGGACGGGGTGGCCGGGCGGCGGGGGGCGGCGAGGTCCTCCACCCTGCGCAGCAGCTCCTCCACGCGGGCCGCCGCCTGCTCACGGTCGTACGCCAGCAGCAGCCGGCAGTCCTGGCCGTGCCCGGGGCGGACGTGCGGCAGCCAGCCGAGCCAGGACCACTCGGCCGTCCGCTCCTCCAGGGGGCGGGCCCGGTCCGCGCTGATCAGCACGATCTCCAGCAGGTCGGGCGAGTGCAGGGCGGCGAGCTGGGCCAGCACCGAGCGGGCGAGCCCGGCGAGGCGGCCTCGCGGGCCCGCGAGGCCGAGGGCGCCGGCCTCGCGCAGACCGGCGGTGACGGGTACGGCGGGCAGCAGTCCGGAGCCGTCGGGTGCCGGGCGGTCCGCCGTGCCGAGCCGGACGGTGAGGGCCTCCGGGTGACCGGGGCCGCGCTCCCAGAGGCGGGGGCCGGGGCCGAGCGCGGTCAACAGCAGGGCGGCCGGGTCGGGCCAGGTCTCCGGCTGGGCGGCGACGTCGGCCGACGGGGCGCCGCCGTCCGCGGCCGGGGTCTCGCCGACGGCGGCGGACGGCGGCTCACCGCGACCGCCGGCCAGCCGCCGTGCCCAGGCCCCGAGACCGCCGCGCCTGCGGGCACCGGGGAGGGCCGGGGCGTCGGTACCGCGCAGGGGGGTGCCCTTGCGCCGGCCGGAGGGGGCGGCGGGGTCGTCGGTTTCGCCGGTCGGGGACGCGGGGCGCGGGAGCGGGCGGTGCGGCCCGGCCGGACCGGGGCTCGCCGGGTCGGGGGAGATGCGGCCGGGGCTGTCGGTCCGGGCGCCGGGGGCGGGGTCGGTGCGTGCGCTTCGGGCGTCGGGGTGGGTGCCGGTGTTCCGGGCGTCGGGCCCAGGGGCGGTGCGTGCGCCACGGGTGTCGGGGCCGGGGGTCGAGCGTGTGCCTCGGGTGTCGCGGTCAAGGGCCGCGCCCGAGCTCAGGGCGTCGAGGTGCGTGCCGGTGTCGCGGCCGCCGGGACCGCCGAGGACCCCGGCGCGACCGGCGTGCGTGTCGCCGGAGCCGTACGGTCCCTCGGGTCCGGAGCCGGGCCCGGTGCCGTTGCCGGAGCCGGTGCCGTGCCTTCCGCCGCCGGACATGGCACCGGAACCGTGGATCCCGCCGCCGGACGAGCTGTCGGAGCCGTCGACCCCCGTGGCACCACCCCGCGGACCGGGAAGCCCCCCGCGCCCGCCCCCGGACGCCGACGGCGGCTCATGGTGCCCGCGTCCCCCGCCGGTCGCCCCCTCGGACTCGTGGTGCCGCCCCCCGCCGGACGCCCCCGCGGACTCGTGGTGCCCGTGTCCGGTCCGGGACGCGCCGCCTCCCGGCCTGCCCTGCTGCGCGCCGCCTCCCCGCTCGCCCCGGGGCACACCCCGTCCCCAGTCGTCCTGCGGTGCGCCATCTCCCCGGCCGGCCCTCGGGAGTCCCTCCCGGCTCTCTATCCGCGGCGCGTCCCCCTGCGCCGGGACGACCGGCGAATCCGCCGGCCGGTGCTCGTGGCCCCCCGTCGGCCCACCCGGGGCTCCCCAGCCCGCCGTGCCGAACGAGTGCTGAGTGCGGCCCGCCGGACCCCCCGTGATCTCGGCGGCGGGGGCGTCCACAGGGTCCCCACCGGCCTCCGCGCCCTCGCCGTCGAGCAGTACCCGTACGCAGCCCTCGCCGTCCGGGGCGGTGCCCACCCGGGCCCCCGGCCCCCCGGACGGCGTAAGCCGCAGGGCGGATTCCCCGATGCGCAGCAGCGCTCCCGGGGTGAGGCGGACCGGGCGGTCGGTGACGCGGCTGCCGTCCAGGGCCGTGCCGTTGGTGGAGTGCAGGTCGGCGACCGAGACCCGGCCGTCGGAGCCGACCGTCACCGCGCAGTGCAACCGGGAGACGTCCGGATCGTCGAGCGGGACGTCGGCGTCGGCGGAGCGGCCGATGGTGATCTGACCGCCGTGCAGCAGATGGACCCCACCCGCGTCGGGACCCGCGATCACATGCAGCTGGGTGGGGGCGTCGTCCAGCTCGGGATGCGGCTCGGGAGCGGCGGGGGCGCCCAGGGACAGCACGGCGCCGTCGACCAGCGGGGGCTCGCCCAGGATGCGGCGACGGGCGTCCAGCCGCTCGACCCCCGCGTACAGCACGACCGGGGCGCCGCTCGCCTCACGGCCGCCCAGGCTGCCGTCGCCGGTGACCGCCGAAGCCAGCGCGGAGGCCACCGCGGCCAGATCCGTGCCCGTCGGCGCCGTCACCAGCACGTCGCGGCTCACGGCCCGGCCCCGCTGCGCGGCAGGGCCCAACGGGTCTACGACGGTCAGCCGGATCTGCATCGCCGTCAGCGGTCCCTTCTGCGCGGGCGCGGAATTCCCCCCACCGCCACGAGCACGTCGGCCAGTTCTGCTGTCGCACGCATCCTCGCACCTGCTACTGACAACGCGCCCACGACCCGATGGTAAGTGATCTTGATTGGTCGGCTCTGCCCCCAAAAGTGCCTGACCGGTACTGCGTGTGCGATCACTTGAGATCGGTCACGTCCGGGTCCGGCAACCGACGGACCGAAGCACGCGTCTTTCCATCGAACGCGCACGGGAACGCCTACGTATGGGGATACGTCCGGAACGCTTATCGGCTGCCTACCGGGCGAGGGAAGGCAGAGCCGGACGACAGCCCGGCCCCGGGCACCACAGCACTACAGTGGGTCGGACACACACGAGGCCCGGACACACCAGCAAGCAGCAGGGAGCGCATGACGTGCGGCCGGTAGGCAGCAAGTACCTCCTTGGAGCAGGTCACCTCGGCCGCCGATCGTGCCGCTCTGGTGAAGAAGGCGTTGACGGCACTCGACAAGTGAGCCGACCCGCTCACGAAC